>JAJFIU010000127.1 GCA_021774695.1 Alphaproteobacteria bacterium
TGTTATGGGCAACGATCCTTCAAAAGAGCGCGGTAAACTGATGCAGGATGTCTGCTTCATTGCCGATGTTGCCACCTTGCCTAAATGGATGAAGGTATCCGAGGTTCTGGATTATGTTGAAGGCGTTCACGCTAGGTTCGACCGGCCGAAAGCCATGTCTTTCCTGAACCGTACCAAAGTGCCGCTGGACCGCAAGGTGCGTGCGCTTTCCAAAGGTATGACAGTACAACTACATCTGGCAGTTGTTATGGCAATCGACGCCAAGCTATTGGTGCTTGATGAACCTACGCTTGGCCTTGATATCATCTTCCGCAAGCAGTTTTACGCCAGTCTCTTGGAAGAATATTTCGATGAAAACCGCACGGTGATTATTACCACGCACCAAGTGGAGGAAATTGAGCATATTCTCTCGGACGTGATGTTCATTAAAGACGGCGAAATTGTTCTGGAAGCCGATATGGACGAGTTGACGCAACAGTTTATCGAACTGATGGTCACGCCTGGTAAAGAGGAAGAGGCTGCCAAGCTGAAACCTATTTCCAAAGGCACAACTTTCGGAAAAACGACGTGTATTTATAAAAACAATGACCGCGAAACGCTGGCCAAATTAGGCGAAACACGCCGCCTGGGTCTTGCCGATATATTCGTGGCGACCATGACAGGAGAAGGGCAATGAATACGTATTTAGCCCTGGTGAAACGGGAAATTCTGGACGGTAAAAACGGCTATATTCGCGTACCATTGATATTGTCTGGACTAGCGTTGGCGATGGTATTTCTATCGTCTGTGGGCATCGGTGAGCTGAACTTGGTCAGAGATATAGACCATGATCAAATTCATAATATCGGTGATGCTTTAAATCTTGCTCAGCAGGAAGAACCAGCAGACTTGCCAGCTGCAGTAACAGCAGGTTACTGGGTTATGAGCGCGCTGATGTGGGTTGCCTTCCCGTTTGTGATCTTCTTTTCGCTGCTGGGTTCGCTTTATGAGGAGCGCCGTGATCGGTCAATTCTATTCTGGAAATCCATGCCTGTTGATGACTGGCAAGAAGTGGCGGTCAAACTATTCACAACAGTATTGGTGACACCGGTTATATTCTTCGGCGTCGCCATTGCCGCCCAGCTTACAATGGCTGTGCTGCTGAGTGTTGTTGTCTTGTTCCAGGGTGGGCCGGTATCAGCACTTTGGCCGCTTGGTTTGATGATTTCTAGCTGGTTTAGCATGTTTGGCCATTATGTAATCTGGGCGCTGTGGGCATTGCCGGTGTTGGCGTGGGTACTGTTCGTGTCGGCTTATGCAAGCAGGCTGCCCTTTATGTGGGCGATACTGACACCAGTAATTATTATCCTTGCCGAACTAATGTTCTTCGACACTCATGTGTTTGCTGAGTGGCTTGGTCGCCAACTTGGTGGATGGCAGGAATGGGCGTTTAACGACCTTGGACAAGGCCGGCACATCGATGGGCCACGTGATGCATTGAATATGGTTTTCGGCGCCGCTCAGTGGGAAGCCCTGAAGTTCAGCCTTACCAGCCTGCGTTTTTGGTCTGGCCTGGTAGTCGCCGGTGGTTTCGTATACGGCGCTATCGAGCTTCGGAAACGCGGCATCTAACATATCGCGGTATACCGATCCCCTTCGGTAATCGCAGTACCAAAGGCCGCCTCCCTAGCCCGGGGCGGCCTTTTCATTTGTGTGCTCTTCCAGCTCGTAGGTTTTAAACAAAAAACCGGGGCTGACCGAGCAGCTGACAAATGTCCAGTCACCATGACTTTTGGCGCGCTGCCATTTGCCGCCCGGCACCATCAACTGTGGTTGCTGGCCAGCAATGATATCGGTGCCCAATGTTTGGGCTAGTATGCCGCCTTGGTCTTGCCGCATCTCGATCGTCAGCGGTGCGCCAGCATGCCAGAACCATAGCTCGTCGCCGTCAGTGCGATGCCAAAGGCTATAATCGGGCATCTGCAGATAGTAGATTGCGCTGGCGTAACCACGGTTCTGCTCGCCGGATATGCCGCTTGGGGCAGGTGGTCCAGCTGCATTTTTGTAAGTGCGCCGATAATATCCTCCCTCAGGGTGAGGGAGTAGCTCCAGTTCACGGATTATGTCATCAATTGACTTCATAAATTATGCTCCCCTATCGGCTGTGGTGGCATTTTGTGTGGATATTACTCAAGATCAGCGATACTAAACCTGTACAGTAAAGATATTCAATCAGGACTGGAATGAAATGAAACTTGAAACCGTTGAAGCCCATGTAAACGACTTGCCGTATATGAAAATTCATCATGCTCGCAGACTGGAAAACATTCTCAAAAAATACAACTGCAGCCGGGTGCTGGAACTGGGTTTTTATCACGGGGTTTCATCCATGTATATGGCGGCGATATTGGATGAAATGGGCGGTGAGCGGACACTGACAACAATTGACAAAATTGGCGCCAAAGCCAGACAGCCTAATATTGAGCAGTTGGCCGATGAACTGGGTCTTGCGGATTATATTGAACCTTTTTACGAAGAGCGGACCTATCTTTGGCGCTTAATGAAATTCATTGAGGAAGGCCGGAAGTTTGATTTCTGTTACCTGGACGGTGGCCACAATTGGGGGGATACCGGCTTTGCGTTCTTTTTGGTTGATAAATTGCTGGTGGACGGCGGCTTGATCCTGTTCGACGACTTCGACTGGACGGCTGAAGGCAAAGACTGGGCGGCCGACTGGCCCAAAGAGGAACAGCAAATTCGCCCGGTAGAGCGTACTTGGGAGCTGCTTGTTGTCCAACATCCCCATTACCGGCAGGTATGGGTAAAGAAAAGATGGGCGTTGGCGCGAAAAAAGCGAAAAATTCCACTTCTACCGATCAGATATTAACTCGATTCCTGCGGTCTGTTTGCGTTTTCCCTCGAAATTCATCATACTGAACCGACGCGAACTCTATAGTTCAGCTGCTATTCATCAAGTTTTTATTAGCATAGTTTTCTATCTTAACTGGCTTTTGAGCACACGTGAGAAGAGCCAAAACCCTGGGAGGGAGTATCATGAGATTTTTTCTAAAAGTAACGGCGGCTACTGCCGCATGTATCATTGCCACCAGCAGTGTGGCTTTCGCTGATCATCATGAAGATGACAAAAAGGACAAAATGAATGCAGGGGACGCACCAACAATGGACCTGGTGATGCCTGAAGGGCTTGGCTTTGGTTATCCGTTGATTGGTATCGGGAGTCCCTATAACCCTTGGAGTATTTTTAACCCGTTTCTGTTGGATATGCCGAGCGGCGGCAAGGGTATTCCTGTGCATGATGCCAACGATGCCACCAAAATCATCGGTTATGTAAAAATGCCCGAGCGGCCCAAGCCAACTGGTCCTGTGCACTGCATGATCAAAGAAACCGGTCTTCTCGCCAAATCAGTTGATGACTGCGAAGCCGCTGGCGGCGCGGTTGCTAAATAGCAGATAAACTGGAGGGAAGACCCGTGAAACTTTTAACGAAAACACTCATCGTGGCTGCACTTGCATTCAGCACCGTCGCATTTGCCGATTCCCTAGCCCCCGTAGATGCCTCCGTCGACTCCGGACAAGGCGGCACCGGTGAAGACGACTCCAGCCAAACCTTTTTCGGGAAGCTCGGGCCGCCTTTTAACGACCCGCTTTCCGTCTACTCCATAAACGCAGCTGGTGTGGTAACGAGGTCTACGCCGTGGAGTATTTTTGAACCGTTCTTGTTGGATATGCCGGGCGGCGGTAAAGGTATTCCTGTGCATGATGCCAACGATGCCACCAAAATCATCGGCTATATGAAAATGCCAGAACGACCCAAGCCAACTGGTCCTGTGCACTGCATGATCAAAGAAACCGGCTTGCTTGCCAAATCGGTGGATGCTTGCGAAGCCGCTGGCGGTGCGGTTGCTAAATAATAGATCTCATTTAATGAACAGCTTCGAGGGAACTATCATGTCTATTCTAAAGAAAACTCTTATCGTAGCAGGCGCACTTGCACTCAGCACAGCAGCTTTCGCAGGCCACCATGAAGGTGATGGCAAGCAGGACAAAATGAAGGCGGGCGATGCGCCGGTCATGGGTATCCCGATGGAGGCTGGTGCAGCGTGGGGCATCCCGGCAGAGACTGGTGGAACCTGGAGCATTCTTCACCCGTTCAACTCTTGGAGTATTTTTGACCCGTATTTGCTGGATATGCCGAGCGGCGGCAAGGGTATTCCCGTGCATGATGCCAACGATGCCACCAAAATCATCGGCTATGTAAAAATGCCAGAACGACCCAAGCCAACTGGTCCTGTGCACTGCATGATCAAAGAAACCGGCTTGCTGGCAAAATCAGTGGACGACTGCGAAGCCGCTGGCGGCACGGTTGCCAAATAACGGATAATCAGGAAAGAGCTATCATGGCATTTTTAAAGACAACTCTTATCGTAGCAGGCGCGCTTGCGCTCACTACAGCAGCTTTCGCTGACCACCACGAAGGTGATAAAAAAGACAAAATGAATGCAGGCGACACACCAACAATGGGCCTCGTCCCGTCTGGTATAATAATGCCCTGGAGCTTTTCACCGATTGCTGTACCTCCAGCGTGGAGTATTTTTGACCCGTATTTGCTGGATATGCCGAGCGGCGGCAAGGGTATTCCCGTGCATGATGCCAACGATGCCACCAAAATTATTGGCTATGTGAAAATGCCTGAGCGGCCAAAACCAACCGGCCCGGTGCACTGCATGATCAAAAAAACCGGTTTGCTCGCCAAATCAGTGGATGACTGCGAAGCCGCTGGCGGCACCGTTGCTAAATGACAACCAATCTGGAGGGAAAAGAACATGATGATTTTGAAAACAATAATCATGACTGCGGCCGCGTTTTTGCTGAGCACTGCAGCTATCGCTGGTCCTCAACAAGATAGCGCGGCTGGTACTGATACTATGCCGTGTGATATCCTGCCGGGTGGCTGTGATATACCTCCTGATAATACGCATTGTGGTCTCCTCCCAGGAGCCTGTGGCACAACGCAGCCTGCACACTGGGGTTTGCAATCTCCAGCTGGAATACATACAGCCTGGAGCCTTTTTGACCCTTATCTTCTTGATATACCGGGCGGCGGCAAGGGTATTCCCGTGCACGATGCCAACGATGCCACCAAAATCATCGGCTATGTAAAAATGCCCGAGCGGCCAAAGCCAACTGGTCCTGTGCATTGCATGATCAAACAAACTGGCTTGCTCGCCAAATCAGTGGATGACTGCGAGGCTGCTGGCGGCACGGTTGCCAAATAATATAGGCTGATCATCATCAACTGAATTGAATACGCAATCTCCAGGCGGGCAGGGTGCATATGCATGCTGCCTGCAGGAGTTGTTCACCGGAGGGGACCAAGGACCATGAAAAGAATATTTATCGCGGCGCTATTGGCAGTAGCTGCGCCCGGCACGGCGGTATTTGCCGCAGAGAACCATTTGATGACTATCGCGGTATGCCCGCCCTGGAAAAAGGGAACGGATGCGCAGCAGACCGCCGATATGGCTGGAGCCTGCAAAGCCACGGTAGAGGCCGTTGAGGCCAGCTTCCAAAACGATATGAATGTCACACCGGGTAACACCTACCGTTTGCTGGACGCCGAGGCGACATATGCGGCCGTTGAGGCTAAATTTGCCTGGCTCAACGCGAATACAGCCGCAGACGATACGCTGTTCATTCATCTGCTGGCGCACGGCGGCAAACTGGGCGGCCACTATAAAGGTTATCCGGTTACCGATCAAGGCATTGCTTTGTGGTCGGTGAAAGAACCAAACCTCGCAACCGCCACAGACGACAAAGTGTTTATGTTGGTACGTGCGTTCCGTGATCTGATGGACGGTGTGAAGGTGAAAAACATCGTACTTATTGTGGATAGTTGCCATTCAGGCGCGTCTTTCAATGATTTTAAGGACGATCCCCATGCACAAAAAGCCAGTGCAGCACGCACATCCGTGGTTCTAAGCGCGAAAGCAGACCAGTTCGCCAACTTTAATGCTGACGGCACAATGCCGCTGTTCAGCGAAATGCTAACGCATGCCCTGAAGGTGAGCGCGGGCCAGCCGCTCTCGGACGCTGTTGACCTTGCCGATACCGCTGCGCACCGGCGCCTCCGGGTTAACTGCAAAACGCCAACCTTTAAGAAGCTGCTGAAGGAAGATAGTGACTTGTCTTATTATTCACTCTGTACCCAGCGCGCGGAAATTTATGACCCGACAGGCCTGATGGACGAGATTACAGTGCAGTAAGAGAGACCTTGCCGTGGTGTCACGCCGACCTGGTGGTGTGACTTCAATTCATGAATCCTAATTGCTGTTGCCATTCCGGATTTAACATCTGTAATGTCGGCGTTTGGACGCCTTTGCGTTGTGATTTTTTGCTCGATGAATGAACCGTATTTCCTATTTCCGACAGAGATTTAACTCAATATTGTTTTAAATACGCAATAAAATTACTACCTTGCATCGGATGACTTTAAGCCGCTGAAAAGACATAACAAACTGTTAAATAGGGGCTTTTCCTTAGGCGGTATCTGCGTCTTCGGTTTGAATTTAAAGTTTAATTAATCATTTTTAACCATGCTTCTAACTAGGGAAAAGCATTGGCAGCGCTTGCAGGTATCCGGCGACGCCTACTCAATCTAGGGTGGTTAAAATGAATTCAGGCAACAATAACACTTCCTTGCGACGGATCATGCTCGCAGGGTTGATGACATCAAGTATATTAATGGGCGCTCCGGCCATAGCCGATGATGCCGCGCAGGACGCAAAAGTTGCTGCTTTGGCCAGCAGGCTCGATCAAGCTATGTCGATGATCGAAAAACTTTCGGCTGAATTGGCGCAGATGAAAACGCAGCGACTTCAGGCAGAAATCAAAGAAGTTCCGGAATCGGTGAGGCTGGTGCAGCGCCGAATGGACGATGTTGATGAACGGCTGGACGATATCGAAGGCGTTGTTGTTGACGTTGAAGACCGAATTGGGTCGCGAGCGGTAGCAAATGTGTTTGACGCCGAACGGCTCGACATCGGCGGCTTTTTGCTAAACACGTTAACCCACGTTGACGGTGAAGACGGCAGCGCCACCAGCTTTAACCGGCAGGTGTTCGAGCTGTTGATCAAAGGTCAGCTGTCAGACGATTTCTCCATATTTGTGGCGCAGGCATTCACCCGGGAAGCGTCGCCGACCTTCGGTGACCCCGAGGGCCGGCGTGATCCTGATTTTAATCTGGGTACCGGTGCACCGACACCGATTGCTTGGGCGAACTACCGCATGAGCGACGCTTTCAATATACGTGTTGGTAAATGGGTTGCACCACACGGCATTGTCAATGTTGAGCATTTTCCGGCTATACTGCTTGATACCGAACAGCCCCAGTTTCTGCGGCCTTTCGGCGGGCAAACCATTTTTGCAAACTTTCAGACCGGTGTTCAAATTCACGGTCGCAAGTTCATGGGCAGGGACGGCGCAAGTGCACTTAACTATGCCTTTTACGTCGGAAACTTTGGCGGCAACCAGGATAACTTCAACGTGGGTGGCCGGGTTGGCTATACCTTCGGTGACAGCGGTATAACATTTGGTTTGAACGGGGCGTTTGGACGTCGGTCTGAGGTTGGCGATTCTGAATATAAACTGTTCGGTGCTGATCTTCTTTACGACAAAGGACCAATTCTCTGGAAAACAGAGTTCTTCGCCACAGAAGAAGATCTAGGCGACGACCGGCTTGCGTTTTATTCCCAGCCTGCATGGCGGATTAACGACCAGTGGACGGCCTTTTATCGCTATGATTTTCTTGATGACGGCACGCTTCGCGGTGACCGGCAGGAACATGCCTTTGGTCTTGCCTTCAATCCGATACCGCAGGTCCGGATAAGGGGTACGGCAACCTTCAGAAGCTTTGATGAAGGCATAGGTGGGCTTCGTGATGCCAATGCCCGCTTGTATCAAATTTCTTCAACCTATTCGTTTTAAGGGAGGGTGACATGAAAAATCTATTCAAAATAGCCGCTCTCTCGATTGTTGCATTCCTTGGGGCCAACCTGTTTGTCGCCTCTTCGGTCGCAGGCGCAGCAGCAGCTGATTTTTATGTTGTAGTGAATAGCGCCAACGGCTTTAGCGGCTCGGACGATGAAGCGAAGTCGTTGATACGGCGGGTGTTTTTGAAATCGACCAAAAACTGGCCTGGCGGTGAAAAGGCTGTTCCGTTTTCGCGCAAAGATACTAATGCGGCGCAAATAGCGTTGATTGCCAGTATTCTCTCGATGACAGATGCCGAGCACGGCCAGCATTGGGCGCGGCAAAAACAGACAACCGGCGATACACCGCCGCGCGCAGTGGGTTCCAAAAGTATCTTGCTACGTCTAATCAAACGTGAGCCGGGTGCAATTGGTATTATGGATGGCTCTGGCCCTGAGCCCGAAGGTGTGAAAGTACTGCTTAAGTTCTCTTCATAATGCACCAAAACACCATCATAAGCGAAAAGAAGCGGACCCTGCCGAATGGCTTGGTCTGCTTCAAAAAGCGAGGCCTTAGATGACCATTTCCGATTTATCCGTGAGGGTAAAACAGTATGTACTGTTAGGTGTGTTGATAGCAGTTGTTGTTATAGGCATGTTATTTGTTCGCAGCGCAACAGACAGCGTTTCAGACGCGATTAGCGACCAAACCGAAGCCTTGACGCGCCTGGAATATTTGGAAACAGCAAGCTCTCGGTTTAGCACCATGAGTTACTGGTACACAGACTTGGTAAATTCGCTTTCTGAAGAGGCCGAATTGCAAGCAGGCGACGCCCGAGACCAGCTATTGTCACTTTTGGAGCATCCGGTCGCGATATCGGCCTCAGAAGCCGAAGACATTAAGACGGAGATCGCGAAAATCAGCGAGCTGTCTTTGCTATCGCTTGAAGAATACGCAATGGAGAACCGAGACCAGGGCGACGACTATATGGGCCAAGTGCGGGGTCATATTGCTGTGATCAGCGAAGTCTTTAATCGCCATATTGGTGACGTGCGCGGTCAAGCTAATAACTCCGCAGTTATCGTTGCTGAGCAAACATCAACCACTCAAGATCTTACGTCGATTATTTTGATCATCGTGCTTGCCATCGGCGCAGCCATGATTGTTTTGACCGAAATAGTCATCATGCGGCCGCTCAACAGCGTGACCGGTGCGATCAATAACTTGTCGCGCGGGGATCTGGACACTGAAATACCCTATGCTGGTCGCGGCGACGAGGTCGGGAAAATGGCTGACGGTTTGAACGTGTTTAAGCAGAATGCCGTTGAACGTCAGAAACTTGAAGCTGACGCGAAGGCCGCTGAGGCGGCACAGCGTGAGAAAGATGAAACTGACCGTGCGCGCCAGAAGGAGCATGACCGTGTTGAGCGCGAGCGCGAACAACAGGAAGCAGACCAGAAGGCAAAGAGAGCCGAAAAACTTCGCAATCTAGTTGGGAGTTTTGGCACTGGTATAGAGGCGACGATGGGTCGCATTGAGGATGCCTCGTCAACGATGGGCGAGCAGTCCAGATTGATGGTTTCCACAGCCGATGAAGCGTCCCAACAGTCGGCGATTGTCACAGCAACAGCTGAAGAAACCAATGCAAATGTCGGGACGATGGCCAGCGCTGCTAACGCGCTTTCAGATTCAGCCAACCAGGTGCGAGAGAAGATTTCGGAAAGCCGGGCGATATCTGATGAAGCGGTCCGTAAATCTGAAATCGGGACCCAGCAGGTTAATTCGTTAGCGGATTCGACCGAAGATATTGCCCAAATTGTGCAGTTGATTACGGATATTTCGGCACAGACAAATCTTTTGGCGCTGAATGCCACCATCGAGGCTGCACGCGCAGGCGAAGCGGGCAGGGGGTTTGCAGTTGTTGCCTCTGAAGTGAAAAACCTGGCCAATCAGACCGTTTCTGCTACTGACGAAATTGCCGGCAAGATTAGCAACATGCGGTCTGCCACTCGGGAAACTGTAGCGTCGATGCATGAAGTTGCGAAAGTTATCCAGCAAGTGGGTGAACTGTCGGTCGTCATTGGTGCCACAGTTGACGAGCAATCTGCCGAGACCAGCAAAATGTCTGAAAATGTTCGCGATGTGGCGCAGGGCACAGCTGTTGTGACCGAAAATATCGCCGATGTCCGAGAAGGCAACATCCAGACCCAAGGTGCAGCAACAAAAGTGCTGGAGGTTACCGAAGGACTTGCTGGCGTACTTGTCAGCCTCAAAACTGATATAGACACTTTCCTTGAGGATGTTCAGTCAGTTTAGACAAATTGAAGCAGCGCTTTTGCTTAACGTCCAGCCTAATTCGCCAGTTCATAAAGCGCAATCGCGGCGGCATTGGAAACATTCAGGCTTTCCATCTGTCCTGACGTGGGGATTTTAGCGATCATGTCGCAGGTTTTTTGAACCAACGGTCATAAATCCGAGCCTTCTAAACCCAAGACAAACTATTTGCTGCTGTAGCTATATAACCAACTTGGTATTGCATAGTCCGTGAGAGCGGACTTGACTTTAGTCTTTATTTGTATATATGTGCATATATGCAAATAGATACGGCTATATCAACGTTGAAAGCGCTAGCGCAAGAATCTCGAATGAATGTATTTCGTTTGCTGGTTCGCCACGGCTCTTCCGGTATGCCAGCGGGTAAAATCGCTGAAAGATTAACTTTAAATCAAACCACACTTTCGCGGCATTTGACGATGATGGAGCAGGTAGGTCTTGTTACTCGAGAGCGGCGGGCGCAGCAGATTATATATAAAGTGAAGTTTGAGACCGCGCAGGCGTTGGTTAAATATTTGATGGAAGACTGTTGTGCAGGCGATGCACGTGTTGTCGTTGACGCAAGCTTCCCGGCAATGGGCGACGAAGCGGGTAATTTGAAACTAACTAAATAAGGAATAAATATGAAACGGTTACATGTTCATGTTGGCGTCAAGGATATTGATGCAGCGATCACCTATTACTCAGCCGTGTTCGGCGCAGAGCCGGTTAAGGTGAAAGACGATTATGTTAAATGGGCACCAGATGACCTGGGGGTCAATTTTGCTGTTTCACTGAACTGTGGTGATGAGGCGATTAGCCACTTGGGTATTGAAGTGGACGAAGATGATGAACTGGCGCGGATAAACATGCGTCTAAATGCCATTGAAGCACCCCTGCGCGTCGATGGTGAAGTGAAATGCTGTTACGCTCAGTCTAAAAAATCTTGGTCCGAAGACCCGGCAGGTGTGCGCTGGGAGCTGTTTCATACAGTAGGCGATTCTGATAAGCTGGCACCGGTAATCATTGATCCCGACGCGCTTTCAAGCGTTCAACCCAGCTCATAAAGCGCAATCGCAGCCGCATTGGATACATTCAGGCTTTCGACGGCGCCGGTCATGGGAATTTTCGCGATCATGTCGCAGGTTTTTTGCACTAATGGGCGCAAACCCGAGCCTTCCGAGCCCATGACAATGACGATATTATCACCGAGACTGACTTGTTTCAGGGTTTGTTCGGTGTTGCCGTCGAGCCCCACATGCCAGTAACCCATTTCGCGCAGGCCTTCGAGTGTTTGCGACAGATTGGCCACGCGTACCCAAGGGGTGATTTCAAGCCCGCCAGCTGACGCCCTTGCCAGCGCACCGCTTTCTGACGGACTGTTTCGGTCCTGAGTGATCAGCGCGCGGGCACCGAAGGCGGCGGCAGACCGAAGGCAAGCGCCCACATTTTGCGGGTCAGTAACCTGATCTAACATCAGGATAATGTTTTTCTGGCCCTCAATGGGATGCATATCTTCGAGCGCATATCCGGGGAGCGGGCGCACCTCCATAATCAGCCCCTGATGCGGGGCGTCGCGCGGGATGAGGCCTGTAAACATCTCAGGTCCTGCTAAGGAAAGTACCGGCACGCGCTCAACTGCCGACTTGTCCATGGTCTCAACTGCGCGGTCACTGGCAAATAGCCGGATACACTCGCGTTTGGGATTTGCAAGCGCGGCCATCACTGAATTGCGGCCGTAAAGGAAGACGCTATCCGAATGTTTTGGTCGAAACTGATTAGTTTGGCGATCCTGTTGCCGGTCTTTTTGTCGGTCTTGCTGGTCGTCACTGCGTTGGCGATAATCACCGCGCTGGTTGTTGCCACCTTCATCAGACCTGTTCGCCTTGTTAGATGTATGGGTAGATCGTTGGCCCGGCGCTTTGGCAGACGATTTACCGGCTTGCCTGTCAAAAGATGTGTCATTGGATCGCTCGGGAGGTCTGCGGGACGATTTATCGAAGGGTTTCCCTGCTGATTTCCCTGCTGATTTCCCGGAGTTAGGGCCGGATTTTTTTTGTTTGCGAACCATTTCTGATTGGTGCCTCTCATGCCCATAAAGGATGCTGTATTTTAAAGGGGGGCAATTTACCCTGAAAAAAGTGCTTAGCGGTTATAAGTTGGTGTTGACAAGGGTTAAGATATGGGCATATTGCGGCCTCACCGCCGCGCCCCGTGTTTCGGGCGTGTTTTGTGTGGAGGGGTGGCCGAGTGGTTAAAGGCACCAGACTGTAAATCTGGCCGCGTATGCGTACACAGGTTCGAATCCTGTCCCCTCCACCACTTAACCTTCCCGAGCATGCAATGTTCGAGAAGGCTTGAATATGACCGAGAGAGCGGTTTTTCTTGTGCGGGTGTAGCTCAATGGTAGAGCAGAAGCCTTCCAAGCTTACGACGAGGGTTCGATTCCCTTCACCCGCTCCATTAAGCCCCTCTCGGGCATATATAGCGCAGTAGCCGAGGGCCTATGGGTCCACAGTGGGTTGCTGCAGGGTTAATTATTCGCCCCTACATGCCGTTGGAGGCTGTGTGGGCGTAGTGCTTGCAAGGATACGGGCAATGGCTAAAGCTAAGTTTGAACGCACCAAGCCGCACTGTAACGTTGGCACTATTGGTCACGTTGACCATGGTAAGACAACATTGACAGCGGCGATCACGAAAGTATTGGCAGAAAGCAG
>JAJFIU010000128.1 GCA_021774695.1 Alphaproteobacteria bacterium
TCATTACAGCCAAAACCATTTTGGTTGCCACCGGCGGCTGGCCCACCTTGCCGGATGTGCCGGGCATCGATCATGCGATAACCTCTAACGAAGCCTTGCATCTGGAAGCCTTGCCCAAAAGCGTTGTTGTGGTTGGCGGCGGTTATATCGCTGTTGAGTTTGCGGGTATTTTTAACGGCATGGGCTCCAATGTGACCCAGCTGTATCGCAGCGAGCAAATATTGCGCGGGTTTGACAATGAAGTGCGCGATAAACTGCATGAGGAGATGGTAAAAAAGGGCATTGATGTTCGCACCAACACCAATGTTACAGCGATTGAAAAAACCAATGACGGTCTCAGGCTGACCTTGACCGATGGTAGTGAATTGATCACCGATGCGGTTATGTATGCCACGGGCCGTGCACCCAACACAGCTGGTTTGGGCCTCGATAAAGCCGGTGTTGAGCTTGCCGCTAACGGCGCTGTACAAGTCGACGCATACGGTAAAACCAATGTGGACAGCATTTATGCTGTCGGCGATGTAACTGACCGGGTTCAGTTAACGCCGGTGGCGATCAAGGAAGGCCACGCATTTGCACTCACCGTGTACGGCGGCGCGCCCACATCACCTGAGCATGACGCGATCCCTACAGCCGTGTTTTCGCAGCCGCCTATTGGTACTGTCGGCGTATCTGAAGAGCAGGCGCGCGAGCAATACGGTGAGATTGAGGTCTACACATCGGACTTCAAACCAATGAAACATACGCTTGGTGGCTCCGACGAGCGCGCCTTCACAAAACTGATTGTAGACAAGGCGACAGACCGGGTTGTTGGCGCTCATATGCTCGGGCTGGATGCCGCTGAAATTATTCAGGGAATTGGCATTGCGGTGAAAGCCGGGTTGACCAAGGCACAATTTGACCAGACTGTTGCAGTGCACCCTTCTAGTGCGGAGGAGTTTGTTTTGATGCGGAATCCGCGAAATTGAGCGATTTATGGAAGTTAATTAGAATATAATTCTAAGATTAATTAAAATTAGGTGATAAAATAGAAATTATATGTCGTTTTACTTCAACCGTTCAGTGTAAGGATTGCCTCGGTCAGAAAAGCAGCATATGTAGGATAAAGCCCGTACAAAAGTGCCATAACTGTGGATGTACTGTGGAATTGGATAGCGAAGGACGATAAAGAATGGCATCAGAAATCCAGGAGTTGGAATCAGCGGTTGTCCGCTTTGCCGGCGACAGCGGCGACGGCATGCAGCTAACCGGCAGCCAGTTCACCAGTTCTACCGCTCTTGAAGGCAGTGACCTGGCAACCTTCCCCGACTTCCCTGCCGAGATTAGAGCGCCCGTAGGCACCACTTTCGGTGTTTCCGCTTTTCAGATCAACTTCGGCGCGCGTGCGATTAAAACCGTCGGTGATCAGCCAGACGTTTTGGTCGCCATGAACCCGGCGGCTTTGAAAACGAACCTGGGCAACCTGCGATCTGGCGGTTTGTTGGTTGTTGATACCGGTGCCTTTACCAAGCGCAACTTGCAAAAAGCCGGGTACGAGGAAAGTCCGCTCGGCACGCCGATGATGGATGATTATCAGGTTATCGATCTGGATATTTCCAAACAGACGCTGGAAGCGGTGAAGGAACACGGGCTGGGCAACAAAGAGGCGCTGCGCTGCAAAAACATGTGGACGCTGGGCATGGTGCTGTGGATGTTCTCACGCAAGCGCGAACCGATTGTTGACTGGCTAAACAAAAAGTTCGCCAAATTGCCTGACATTGCAGCCTCTAACGTGGCCGCGCTGAACGCAGGACATGCTTTCGGTGAAACGGCAGAGCTTAATGTATCGATCAAGCGCTATCAAATCGGTGCCAATAAAACCGAGCCGGGCTTGTACCGTACGGTGACCGGTAGTCAGGCGCTATCGTGGGGCATTGCCGCAGGCGGAGAGCTTGCGGGCCTTAATATAGTGCTTGGCAGCTATCCAATCACGCCGGCATCGCCCATATTGCACACGCTTTCGGGCATGAAGGAAATGGGTATTGTTACCTTCCAGGCCGAGGATGAAATTGCCGCTATTTGTGCCGCTATCGGCGCGTCATTCGCGGGCTCGCTGGGCGTCACCAGTTCGTCCGGGCCGGGCATTGCGCTCAAGATGGAGGCGATGGGGCTGGCCATATCAACCGAGCTGCCGCTTGTTGTAATCAACAGTCAGCGCGGTGGTCCGTCAACTGGCCTGCCAACCAAAACCGAACAGTCTGATCTGTATCAGGCCATATATGGCCGTAACGGCGATGCGCCCTTGCCGGTGATTGCCACCCGCAGTCCGGGCGACTGTTTTGAAGTAGCCATTGAAGCCTGCCGTTTGGCGGTGAAATATATGACCCCTGTGATGTTGTTAACTGACGGCTTTATCGCTAATGCCGCAGAGCCGTGGATGTTGCCGGATCTGGATGCGCTTAAGCCTTTCAAAGTTGAGTTTGCAGAAACTCCGGGCGAGGGCGAGACCTACAACCCGTTCAAGCGCGACGAGAAAACACTGGCGCGCAATTGGGGTATTCCCGGCGTGCCCGGCACCGAGCACCGCATCGGCGGCATCGAAAAGAGCTACGACACCGGCCATATTTCCTATGACGCCGATAACCACCAAAAAATGACCGATACCCGTTTTGCCAAAATTGACGGTATCGCCAACGACATTCCTTTGCAGGAAGTGGAGCAGGGCGAAGAAAATGGCACTTTGGTTGTTGTTGGTTGGGGTTCTACCTTTGGGCCGATATCCGAGGCGGTGAAGGCCGCCCGTGCAGGCGGCCTGAGTGTTAGCCATATCCATATCAAATACCTCAACCCATTCCCGCGCAACTTGGGCGATCTGCTCAAAGGTTACGATAAAGTGCTGGTGCCTGAAATGAATGCCGGGCAGTTGAAAACCGTGCTGCGGGACAAGTTCCTGATCGATGCCAAGCCTTTGAATCAGGTTTCTGGACTACCGTTCAAAATTGTAGATATACTATCGGCAATACGCGCCGAAGTTAGCGCGTAGGGAGTACTGGCTATGAATGAGATGACAGCACCTGTTCAAAAGCTGACTATCAAGGACTTCACCAGCGACCAAGAGGTGCGTTGGTGCCCCGGTTGCGGTGATTATGCGATCCTGAAATGCATGCAACGCACGCTGCCTGAACTGGGCGCAACCCGGGAAAACACTGTGTTTGTTTCCGGCATCGGCTGCTCCAGCCGTTTCCCCTACTATATGGACACATACGGTTTTCACACCATCCATGGCCGTGCGCCTGCAGTGGCGACAGGCGTTAAACTTGCTAATCCTGAGCTAGATGTCTGGATGATTACCGGCGACGGTGACGGCCTTTCCATCGGCGGAAACCACATGATGCATGTGCTGCGGCGCGATGTGGATATTAATATTCTACTGTTCAACAACAAGATTTACGGCCTGACTAAAGGGCAATACTCGCCCACATCAGATCCAGGCACGCGCGCACCTTCAACGCCGCAGGGCTCAATCGATTCCCCCATGAACCCGATCAGTTTTGCGCTCGGTTCAGGGGCACGGTTTGCAGCCCGCACCGTCGATACGGCATTGAAACATATGCCCGGCGTGTTCACGCGAGCGCACGGGTTTAAAGGTGCGTCGTTTGTTGAGATTTTGCAGAATTGCATCGTTTATAATGACGCAACCTGGGCCGATGTTACCAACAAGGCTGTGGCTAAAGACAAGCAGCTACTCTTGGAGCACGGCGAAAAAATGATCTTCGGTGCCGACGCCAACAAAGGCATTCGCTTTAATGCTAAAACATTCGCGCTTGAGGTTGTTACGGTCGGCGAAGACGGTATCACCGAAGATGATATCCTGACCCACGACGAGACTAACCTGACATTGGCGCGCATGCTGGCCGAACTGGGCGCAGAGCCAAGCGAGCCAATGGCGATGGGTGTCTTGTATGCTGACCCAGCTGAAACAACCTATGCCGAAGCCGTTCACGCTCAAGTTAACGAGTTTAAGGGCAAACGCACCCTCAAGGATATGATCTACTCGGGGCAAACCTGGGAAGTTTCTTAAACACGTCCACGGCCACCAAGTACTTAACATTCATCAAAACCGCTCAGCAACCTTGCCGGGCGGTTTTTTCTCAGCTATAGCCTACCCTTGATGGTGCCCTTCGGGGCTAAGAGGAAACATGGTGCGGCCCACTTGCCAATGCCATGACTGTACCCGCAACTGTATGCGGCGAGCCTTGATCAACTAAGCCACTGGATGCCCCCTGTATTTTCTTGGGGAGACACCGGGAAGGCGCGATCAACCGGCTTTGACCCGCAAGTCAGGAAGCCTGCCATCAGGTCGTCGATCCCTTGGCCGGGTAAGCCTGATGGGACGGTAATTCCGTACCGGCGATGCTTTATGTGTTGCTGTGTGCTGGGGTTTTCCGACCGATTACCAAATCCACACAGTTAAGTTTAATTCAGGGGCTGCAGCTCCCAACTATGTGTGGACTAAACCATGAATACCAACCCTCTTCTTTTTACACTGCCCGTGATATTTTCAGGGCTTCTTTCCGGCACTGCACTCGCCGACAAAATTGAAACCATTGAAGTTACCGGCGCACGCACGCCGCTTTCTGTGGTCGATATCGCCAGTTCGGTTACCATTATAACCGCCGAAGATCTGGAAAATCGCCAAACCTTTTCTTTGCCAGACCTTTTGAACACGTTGCCCGGCATCGCGGTCGCCCGTGCGGGCAGTGTCGGAGGCCAAGCTCAACTGCGCCTGCGCGGCGGCGAAGCTAACCAAACACTGGTGCTGATCGACGGCATCCAGATGAATGATCCGGCGGCAGGTGACGAAGTTCAGTTCGAACTTTTGTCGACAACCGAGATTGAACGCATTGAAATCATCCGGGGTCCGCTCTCCAGTGTATGGGGCAGCGATGCTGTCTCGGGTGTTATCAATATCATCACCAAAAAAGGCGAGGGTGACCTTAGCATCCGCGCGAACGGCGAAGCAGGGGCTTTTGGCACTTATCGGTTTGGTGGCAGCGTTGGCGGTGCTGGTAAACAAACAAACTTCAGGCTTGGTGCCAGCTACTCCGATAGTGAGGGCACCAATGCATCGCGCACGGGCGGCGAAAAAGATGGCTTTCGCGCCCTCACGGTTAATGCGTCGGCAGGGTGGCAACCCAGCGATAGCAGCAGCCTGAGTTTTTCGCTACGCCATAACGACACACGCAATGAGTTTGACGGCGTTGATTTTTTGACCGGATTTCCAACCGACAGCGACCGCGTGACTAATGCAAAGAAAACTTACGCCGGTGTTAGTGGTCAAGTTGAACTGTTCGAGGGGCTTATCATGCAAAGTGCTCGGGTGACCTATCTGGATACCGAAATTGCAAACCTGTCCGACGGTTTGGCAAGCGGCTCGACTGCCTCAGAGCGCTGGGGTTTTTACGCCGACACGCGGGTGCGCTTAAGCGACCAGCACAGCGTGACATTTGCCATTGACCATGAAGATACAGACTTCACTCAAACTGGCCCGGCTTCACCCTTCGGCGATCCAAACCAGCAGCAAAGCATCAGCAACACCGGTTATGTAGCAGATTATGTGGGTATCCTTAATGACAGTGTCACCGTCACCGGCAGCGTTCGCTATGACGACAATGACCGCTTCGAGAATGACACCAACTGGCGTGGCGGCATTGTTTACAAGCTGCCGGGATCCGGCACTCGCTTTTACGGCAATGTGGCACGCGGTCAGAAGGCACCCACCTTCGGCGATCAGTTCGGGTTTTTTGCTGACCTGTTTCTCGGCAACCCCGACCTGTTGCCGGAAAGCTCGGTGGAATATGAAATCGGCGTCTCGCACGTCGCCCTTGATGGACGGCTGAGCTTGGGTGCGTCTTTCTTCACCGCGCGGCTGGAGAATGAAATCAATGGCTTTGCTTTCGATCCGGTAACTTTTCTGTTCACCGCAGAAAACCGCGACGGCAAAAGCACACGCGACGGTTTTGAGCTCACTGCAGACATTGCGGTTACGGACCAGCTGGATGTAACACTCAATTATGCCTATCTGGATGCCAAAGAACCTGACGGTAGCGGCGGGCTTAGCCGCGAACTGCGCCGTCCGAAAAACAATGCATCTATGTTTGTTGACTATCGACCTAGCGGCCGGGTTGGATTGACACTGGACGCCAATTATGTGGGCTCGTCCGTTGATACATTCTTCCCACCGTTCCCTGAGCCTTCGCAGGCGGTCACGCTCGGTGACTATCTTCTCGTGAACATTGGCGGCACCTACCGGATCAATGACAGTATCAGCCTGTATGGCCGCGTGGAAAACCTGCTCGACGAAGGCTACGAAAATCTGTTTGGCTTTGCCACGCCAGGCATCGGGGCCTACGGCGGTTTCCGCGCAAACTTTTAACCGGAGGGACAAACAATGAATATTTTCCTGGTTGTTTTTGCGGTGATCGCACGGCTGGTACCGCACCCTTGGAATATCACACCCATTGGTGCTTTTGGACTTTTTGCGGGCACCAAAATGCCCTTGCGGCAAGCATGGCTGGTGCCGATTATGGCACTTCTGGTCGGCGATTTGATCAGCGGTTTTTATAGCCTCACTGTCATGGCCGGGGTTTACCTTGGCTTTCTGGCGGCACCCTTGATTGGTCGGTTTTTTATACGCGACGATGAAAACCCGATGCAGATTCTTGGTGCAGTGGGTGTCAACGCACTGGTGTTTTTCCTTGTATCCAACTTCGCGGTGTGGGCGGCGGGCTATTATCCGCCAACCCTTGAAGGGCTGATCGCCTGTTACATTGCCGGGCTGCCCTATATGGGCATTTCGGCACTGGGTGATGGTTTTTACTGCGCTCTGTTGTTTGGTGGCCAGGCGGCGTTTCGCCGACTGTATCCAGCGGCGGGTATAGGCGGTCAACACCAGTGAGGATTGTCTCACTATTGCCCAGCGCCACGGAAATTGTGGCTGAATTGGGGGCCGCTGGCAGTCTTGTCGGCGTCTCCCACGGCTGCGATTTTCCGAGCGCGATTGTCGGCCTGCCGGTTGTCACCAGCTGTGTGGTGCCCAAACAAGCCTCAAGCCTTGAGATTGATACCATCGTCCGCGCCCAACTGGAGGAAAGCGCTGCGCTTTATGCCATCGATACAGACCTGTTGGCGTCCCTGTCGCCTGATGTGCTGGTTACGCAGGCGCTGTGCGATGTGTGTGCAGTGTCCGGCACCGACGTTGAAGCCGCAGTGGCCGCGTTGCCGGGCAACCCCGTAGTCGTCAACATGGAGCCCTTTTCGCTGGACGATGTTTTGGACACCATCTTGCACTTGGGCAATGCGCTAGGGTTGGGCGAGAAGGCTGAACACGTGGTTGATGGTTTAATTGCGCGTATAGGTGCTGTTGTCGCGCGGTCAGCAGCGCGAGTGCGATACCGCCCCAAAACCATTGTGCTGGACTGGATAGACCCGCCGTTTGTTTCCGGCCACTGGATGCATGACCTGATTGATCTGGCAGGCGGCGATGATATGATGGGCACCCGCGACGCGCCGTCTTATGCCAGCGACTGGGGAAGTCTGAAGGCTATGGCGCCAGAGGTTTTGGTTATCGCCTGTTGCGGCTTTTCACAAGGCCGCACCCGGCAAGAGCTAACGCAGGCGGGGATTGACCCAATTTTGGAAGGCTTCGAGGCGGCAGGAACGCGAGTTTTTGTGCTGGACGGCAACGCACTGTTCAGCAGGCCTGGTCCCCGATTGGTGGACAGCTTGGAATTACTCGCCCACCATCTGCACCCGGGTATCCACCCTATGCCGGATATTGACTTATAAATGCTCAGCGCACTGAAGGTTCCAACGCCTGAACCGTGCCTGCGTCTGCGTCAATGCGAGCTCGGCTGCCAACGGGCATGATGCTATTGCTGGCGACATGGCCAAAAGGCGCACCGTAAAAGGTGGGCACAGCGGCGAGCTTACCGTAATGCTCGAAAATATCCATCAGGGCAAAAGCCCCGTAGCCGTCTCCGTCATTGCTCACATCAGTGAAGCCGCCAACACAATGCCGTTCACAGCCTCTAATGCACCGGAAAGCTGGAGGGTTTAGAGCATGCGGTCAACCCAGTAGACGGCTTCACCCGGGTCCTCTAGAAACAGTATCTCACCCATCATATTTGGTGTTTAGGACGAGCCTACCAGCGTCCCCATGCAGGGGTATAGGCTATTACTCTTGATACTAAACGCGCCAACTATTAAAACCTGTCCACGCGGCAACTAGCAACAACACTATCGTTATTATTAGCAGAACGGCGGCGATAATCACCGGAGACAACAACTGTTTGTCGCCTGTTACGGGCTCGCGGCTACCTTCCACTTGTGGGTAGGCCCTTTCTAACGAGAAATCAAAAAATACCATCACTACAAGTATGCCAGCATATATAACCATTTTTGTTGCGAGCCAGGATGCCTCGACGGGCGCACTAGAAAGCAATGACAAGACGCCGGCTCCGCCCAATACAACAACAAATGCAGCTTGAAGTACGCGCTCCACTATACGCAAGGCCTGCGCTGTCGATGTTTGCCGGTTTGGTGCGCCGAGCCAGTCGATAGCAAGCCAAATAACAGCAAAAATCCAGATACCAATTGTTGATTCGTTTGCCAACTCGATCAAACCAAGGTTGCTTGCCAACTGAAGCCCCATCGGCAACATCAAAATAAAGACCGTCTTGGGAATACGCACGAGATAACTCAAACTAGACAAAGCCATCTTACGCTCACCAGACGCATCGCCGCGCGTATGCAGCCAGCACACCATCACCAAGATGGTAACCGACGAACCTAACCACAATGCAAACAGAACGATATGCAAGAAGATTTGAAAATGGTGATCAGCGTACATCTTGTTTCTCCTCAATAGAACACCAAGCACACCTGAACTGGCGACGTGCCCAAAGTCAGGATATCTCATTCCAGTTCATGAACCTTGTCAACTAAAACCCGGATGGGTCGACCAAAAACAAGGTGAGGCACCAACTTGGGCACGTCGCCCTTTAACAATTTGGTTGCAGTTTGCAGGAAGTCAGTTATCCAGGCGATACTATCCTGTTCACAGTCCTGCATATATTCTTTTGCTTCCTGCGGCGTCATCCCGGAGCGCGCCGACCGTATCGTATCGAAACAGACCGCATCCCACGCATAGATAACATCAACCGTTTTATTACCGCGCTTACAGCGGCAAACTACATGGCGCGCACAAACATCAATGTGTTAAGCAAGGGTGCTGACGGAATGTTACAATCAAGCTCGTAAGGTATTTTTTGGCCAATAACCGGGGGAGTTAAAATGATAATTTATGGTGTAGCATTGCTGGCATTCTGCATGTTGATGGGGACGGTGTCAGGCAAGCTGATTGGCGTTCTAATCGGGATTGACGCCAATGTAGGAGGTGTCGGTATCGCCATGTTATTGTTGCTGTTTCTCACCAATCTCAAGTCTGACCGCTTCAAGTTAAAACCTTTAAGCAACACCGGAATAACATTCTGGACGGCCATGTATATTCCTATAGTGGTGGCGATGGCAGCCAAGCAAAATGTTTACTCCGCCCTTAACGGTGGAGCGGTCGCTGTGGTGGCTGGGTTGCTTGCAGTTGGTGCTAGTTTTGCTCTTATCCCAATACTTACTCGTATGGCGGGCCAGTCCGATGATCAGTAGCATTATCGAAAATGTTCTCGCCAATAATGCACTTATTACCGCTTTTGCATTTATCGGTATTTTGTCTTTTTCAACTAATAAACTTTCGGATGTATTGATAGCTGGGCGAATTCACGGCTCGGCGGTGGCCATCACATTAGGGCTGGTACTCGCCTATGTTGGCGGTGTGGTAACTGGCGGAAGCAAAGGCCTGGCAGATATTTCAATTTTCGCAGGTGTGGCCGTAATGGGTGGCGCAATGTTCAGGGATTTCGCGATTGTATCAACCGCCTTTGGGGCAGATCTGTCAGCCCTCAAAAAAGCCGGATTGGTGGGAAGCCTTTCCATTGTCATTGGTGTTATCCTCTCCTTCTCCGTTGGCTCAGTTGTTGCGGTAGCATTTGGGTATACTGACCCGGTTTCTGTAGCCACCATCGGCGCAGGCGCAGCCACCTATATTGTAGGCCCGGTTACGGGAACAGCGCTCGGCGCGTCAAGCGAGGTGATCGCATTGAGCGTAGCGGCAGGTTTAATCAAGTCGGTTACCGTTATGATCGGCACGCCGTTTGTTGCGAAATGGATTGGATTGAACAATCCTACATCGGCGATGATATATGGTGGCCTGATGGGCACCACCAGCGGCGTTGCGGGCGGGCTGGCGGCAACAGACCCCAAACTGGTGCCATACGGCGCTATGACCGCGACATTTTATACCGGCGTTGGTTGCCTGCTCGCGCCGTCCATTCTATTCATTCTTGTCAGGTTCATTTTGAGTTAGAGCGTCTTATGAATTTTTATGCGTCGATTGAAAAAACACTGAAGCATGACACTGACCGTGAATTGCTGACCGATACCGACGGGCAGAAATACACCCGCCGGGATATTGACGCTCAGGTTGCTCGCCTTGCGTCTTATATGGTGAGCATCGGCATTAAGCCCGGTGACCGGGTAAGCGCGCAAGTCCATAAAAGCGTGATGAACCTGTGCCTTTATCTGGCGTGTTTGCGGGCCGGGTTTGTGTTTCACCCTTTAAATGCTGCGTATCAAAGCGGCGAAATCGAGTATTTTCTTGGTAACGCCGAGCCATCGCTTGTTGTGTGTGACCCCGAAAAATTGACGATGATGCGCCCGTTGACAGATGCCGCTGAAATCAAACATCTGGAAACGATGGATGCGGCCGGGAATGGTTCGCTCACAGATAAAATCGCAGGGTGCAGCGAAGAGTTCGCGACCGTACCAAGAGGCGGCGATGACATGGCTGCACTTTTGTATTCTTCAGGCACAACAGGCCTGCCTAAAGGCATTATGCTGTCGCATGATAACTTGCGGGTTAATGCAGAATGCCTTGTAGATGCTTGGGGCTTTACTGACGCTGACCGTTTGTTTCATTGCCTGCCCATATTTCATGTGCATGGTTTGTTTGTTGCCCTTGGCTGTGTTCTGCTGGCTGGTGGAACTATGCGCTGGGCAGCTGGCTTTGACCCAAAAGAGGCGATTGAATTTCTACCTGAATGCACAAGTATGATGGGGGTTCCCACATATTATACGCGGCTACTTTCTGATCCAGATTTCTCGCCTTCGCATTGCTCGAATATTCGGTTGTTTATCTCAGGGTCGGCACCACTTTTGGCGCAAACCCATGTGGAGTTTGAGGAAAGAACCAATCATATTATTCTTGAGCGCTACGGCATGACAGAAACAGGTATGAATTGTTCCAATCCACTGGACGGCAAGCGCAAACCAGGGTCGGTTGGACCAGCGCTTCCGGGCGTAACAGCACGGGTAGTCGATGATCACGGAGAGGCGTGCGCAGCGGGGGATATAGGCAATCTTCAGGTTAAAGGCGGCAACGTGTTCATGGGCTATTGGCGGATGCCCGAAAAAACTGCAGAGGATTTCACCCCCGATGGTTTTTTCAATACCGGCGATCAGGCAACCGAAGATTCAGATGGATATTTCAGCATTGTCGGCCGCTGCAAGGACATGGTTATAACCGGCGGCCTGAACGTGTATCCAAAGGAAGTGGAAGACACGATTGGCCAAATGAGCGGCGTGTCCGAATCCGCAGTTATTGGTGTGCCACACCCTGATTTTGGTGAAGCTATCGTTGCGGTGGTGGTGACCTCAGATGCCGCGAATGCGCCGAACCCAGATGACATCATTGCCTTTACCAAAGATAAGCTGGCGAATTTTAAAGTGCCAAAGCATGTATCTATTGCTGATGTTTTACCCCGCAACACAATGGGCAAAGTGCAGAAAAAAGCCTTACGGGAAAAATTCAGCACTTTATTCGAATAAGAGCTGCGGGGCTGACGCGGCTTGCAAGCCGCTAACCTAGGTTGTTTGCAAGCGCAGAGGAGCATGCATGTTTAAGAAAATTCTCAAGTGGTTTTTTGGCATTGTTGTTTTGGCAGTGGCGGGGCTTTGGCTGTTTTGGCCGTCCGGTTACGCGATCAATGGTCCGTTGTTGGACTTCATGACCGGTAAACAGCTGGATGCGCCTAGCGAAAGTGTGCTTAAAGCGCGTTTCAAGCTGCCAGAAGATTTTCGCATCGGTGTTTTTGCAAGTGGTATCAATAATGTGCGCAGCATCGCAGTTACCGAAACCGGCGACATTGTAGCTGCCAGCATGCGGCCCGGCGAGATCATTCTATTGCACCGCGACGAAGACGGTGACGGCGCGTCGGACGGGCGCACGGTGTTGGCTTCTGGCCTTGGGCATCCGCACGGGTTGGCGCTCTTTGGCGGCTACCTTTATATCGGCGAAACCGAGCAGATTGTGCGCGGCAGCTTTGACGCCGAAGCCCGCACGCTGGGAGAGCTTGAGGCGGTATTCACAGGTATGCCCGCTGGCGGCAACCACACGACGCGCACCCTTGGATTTGGCCCAGACGACATGCTGTATGTAACGGTGGGCTCCAGTTGCAATGCGTGCTTTGAGAAACAGCCCTACCGCGCCAGCATGCTGCGCATGAACCCGGACGGTACCGGTGCGGAAACTTTTGCAACCGGCCTCAGGAACAGCGTTGGTTTTGACTGGAACCCGGCAACCGGCGGGCTTTATGCCACTGATAACGGCCGGGACTTGCTCGGTAATGATACACCGCACTGCGAGCTTAACCTGTTGGAACAAGGCGCGGATTACGGCTGGCCCTATGCCTATGATGACCGGCAGCCCGACCCGGAGTTTGGCCCCGGAAACGAAGGCAAGGTACAGGCATCTCGGCCTTTGGTGCACGGCTTCGGGGCGCACCGCGCACCGCTTGGGCTGAGGTTTTTTGGGCTGGATAACGCGCCGCAAGGCTTCGAGGGCGCGGCACTTGCAGCACTTCATGGTTCGTGGAACCGCAGTGAATTAGCGGGTTACAAAGTGGTGTCGCTGCATTTTGGTGCAGACGGCGGCGTTGAGGAACGTGACTTTTTAACCGGTTTTGAGCTGGACGAGGATGTGATCGGCAGGCCGGTTGAAATGGCGTTTGGCCCTGACGGCGGGATATATATCTCTGACGATTATTCAGGCTCTATTTACAAAGTTGGTTGGGGCGATATCAACGTGCCGGGGTTCGCGGAGAAAATTAAGCAAGCCATTGGTCCACTTGCCAAGTTTGATGCGGTAGCCCTGTTCAATATGACCGAAAAAGGGGCTGGCGTGTTCAATGATAATAGCTGCGCTGCCTGCCATGACCCAGCCGCCGCTGCTGACGGTGTGCAGGTTAAGATACTAGAGGGACTAACTGCCCGATATGACATAGACGGATTGACCGCATTGTTCGCCGCTCCGCCCGGCCCGATGCCGCCTTTTGAGCTGGATAAAGCTGATTCCGAGGCACTTGCGGTCTATTTATTGAGTAGTTTTGGTGAAAAATAGAGGTGAACTGACTGTTTTTAGAGTCTAACCGGCTGTTTTCTGAACTCAATCGCCCTAAATAGTCGGTAACATCATCAAAAGGAGCTACCCCCGTGATTAAAATTCATCATCTCAATAATAGTCGTTCGCAGCGTGTTTTGTGGTTCCTTGAGGAGCTGGGCTGCGAGTATGAAATTGTTCAATATACTCGCAATCTGGAAACCAATTTAGGGCCGGATAGTTTGAAAGAAATTCATCCGTTGGGTAAATCACCTGTGTTGGAAGACGACGATGTGAAAATTGCAGAATCCGGCGCGATCATCGACTATCTGGCGCGCACATACGGCGGCGGTAAATTTTCACTTGAGCCAGCTGACGATGATTATAACGGCTATATTGAATGGATGCATTACGCCGAGGGCTCACTGATGCTGCCGCTGCTTTTGCGCCTTTACACCAGCAAGCTGGGAGAGGCCGCTGCGCCGCTTGCGCCGCGTATCCAAAGTGAAATTGTCAATCATTTCACCTATTCTGCCAAGGGTCTGGGCGATAAAGAATTCTTCGCTGGCGGCAAGTTGACCGGAGCCGACGCGCAGATGCTGTTCCCGCTAGAAGCGATGAACGCCTCAGGCGCGCTAGAGCATTTCCCTAACTTGAAAGCCTATGTGGAACGGATGCAGGAGCGCCCGGCTTACCAGCGCGGATTAGAGCGCGGCGGCGAATACTCTATGGCCGTTAAAAAATAGGTCATTGTAACTCAACTAGGCGAGCTGAGATATTTTTATGAAACAGTAAGAACGGCATCTGGGCGGTGGCTATAGGAGGGTTTATATGCGATTAGCGAATAATTTTCTTGTTGGGTGTTTGGCGTTATCGGGACTTACTTTTTCTGTTGATGCAGGCACGCAAAATACAGATGATTTTGATTCTCCCGATATTATTCTTACGCATAGTGACTATACCAGAAGCGTCACTGTATCTGTTCTTCAGTTTAGTGGATCAGAGCAAGGCCTTGATTTCAGTTTGAGGGCGGAAATGAAAGGGAAGGGCAAACTCGAATTGTCTGGAGTTTTCAACGGCCGGAAAATTCATATCTTAACACCCGAGGCGTTGAAGATTGGCAATGTCAGGTTGGGTGACATGAATTTCTTTTTAGCGGGTGCTGATAGGCGAAGTTTGGGGCTCGGCATGCCAAATGATGGTGGAGGGGTGTCGCTAGAAGAATGCCGAGATTCATCGATCGATGGTGTTACGATCAACCAGTTGACAATTATTATAGAGCCATCTGGAAGCGTGGTAGCTGAAAATTTGTATTTGGATGTTGATTGTAAATACAAAGAGCTAAGTCATAATTTCAAGCCGATATCTTAAATTACCAAGTTTTGACAAGAACGATCTAAAGCCGCACCAAATTATCGGAACTGGATTGTCGTTTCCTAAAGACTGCAATCCAGAATGAAGGGTTCGAACACCGAGCCGATCAATAACCGGTCACCTGATGACGACGATGCTGGTGCGGCGACGCTGGCACCAGATATGGGGTCGCCGTCGTTCAGATAAACCTCCGATGCCGTCAACGCACCGTTTTCCCACCTTACTTTAAATACCTGCGAGGGTGAGCGGTTGGCGGCATCACCAGCATGGGCGAGAAAATCAAATGTCTTGGGGTGGCCAACCACCCATAGGTCGCCGCCTGCATCAATTTCTATATTGTCGAGCCCAGAGTTTATGTCTATCTCCGCAGCGGGCGATAGACGCCCATCAATGGAGCTTATGTTGAAGCTGGACAGGCGCTTGCCGGTTGTTTCCGCCACATAGAGGGTTTTTCCGTCGTCGCTAACCTGAACACCGTTGGCATAGACCATGTCGTCCGCCACGCGGGACATAAACTCGCCGCGGCCATACATAACACCGGCGCGGGCTAAACGGGCGTATAGCTCGAGCGTCCGTCCCAGCGGTGTCACGCTGCCTTGGTCAATGGAGGCATAAAAGCTATCTGGGCCTGCCGCCGCCACATCGTTTAGGCTAATGGGCTCCACTGAATTAACCGCCCGCACATGAACCAGCTTGTCGCCGTCAATCTCGAAAATATCGATCTGGCTGATAGCTGTAGGTGTTTCGTCGCCTTCTCCCAATACAAGGGGGTGGGTGACGACAAAAATACGGTCGCGCGCATTGCTGCCGCCGGAATCGTCATCATCTGAGGCTTTCCACAGATCAATACCGTGAGGGTGGAAGGGGCCGTTCAGGTCAGTTTCAAACTTGATCGGGGTTGCGAACGAGCCGGGCCGGTATATGTAAATGCCGCCTTTATGCTCGCCGGTAGCCATCAGAGTGCGCCGATCCATCGCCGAGATGTAGGCCATCCCGGTTTCCGGGTCGATGGTGATGTCCTCCGCGCCGACAACGCCGTCCACGCGGGTGCACTGGCCGTCAAAATGGGGCTCGATACTGCGAAAAACACCGGCGCTAACCATGCTTTCCAGTGCTAGCCCAGCAATAGCAGCAAGCACTACGCCGCCGCCGATTAGTGTTTTTTTGAATTTCATCTTGCGCCCCTTTTTTGGCCTTATTTTTTTCAGGGTTCAGCCTAGCTAGTTGAGGATACGCAGGCAACAGAACATTGCTGCTGCCTGCGTGGTTGTTAAATATGCGCGGTTAGGCGACCTTAGTCATCTGTTGCACGCCGCAGCTGAGAATATCGTCGATTGTGACCACTGCCATATGGTGCGCTTTTGCAAAAGCCATCACCTGCGGCAGGCGCGCCATGCTACCGTCGGGGTTGGTAAGCTCGCACAGCACGGCGGCGGGCATCAGGTCTGCCATTTCAACCAGCGCAATCGATGCCTCGGTGTGACCGGCGCGTGCGGACACGCCGCCTGGATGTGCCCTTAGCGGAAACACATGCCCCGGCCTTGCCAAATCATCCGGCTTGGCGGCGGGGTTAATCGCGGTTTTGATGGTTTGTACCCGGTCGGCGGCTGAAACACCGGTTGTAACTCCGGTTTTAGCCTCAATCGACACGGTAAAGGCGGTGCCGAAGCTCGAGTTATTGTCGCGTACCATCTGTGGCAGCGCGAGTGCTTCCAGTTTTGAAGCGGGCAGGGTCAGGCAGACAATCCCGGTGCATTCCCGGATCATCATCGCCATCTGCGGCACAGTGATAGTTTCTGCCGCGAAGATAAGGTCGCCTTCGTTCTCGC
>JAJFIU010000129.1 GCA_021774695.1 Alphaproteobacteria bacterium
CTCTGTTGTTCGGCCGGTTTGAGCAACTGGATGCTTCAGCAACAAAAAATGCCAGCGGCACGGGCCTGGGCCTGGCAATCTCCAGTGAACTTGTCGGGTTGATGGACGGCAGTCTAACCGCGACCGGTGAACCCGGCATCGGAGCAACATTTCGATTCCGCGCCACGTTTGAAAAAGTGGTATTACCGACGCCGGTAACCGATAAGGACGATCACATCCGGGAACGTGTGGGTCAACTACCGCTGCGGCTGTTAATCGCCGAAGACAATCCCGTAAATCAGATGTTGATTGGCAAATTGCTCGCACAGTTTCCGTGGCACTTGACTATCGTTGGAAACGGACAAGAGGCCGTTGACGCGCTTGCTGGTGATGCCTTTGACGGCGTGTTGATGGACATCAGGATGCCGGTACTTGATGGTGTTCAGGCGGCGACGCAGATACGACAGTCAGAGGCCGAGTACTCAAATGTGCCCATTTTGGCGTTCACAGCCAACACAATGGAAGCGGACCGCCAGCAATATGAAAACGTGGGCATGAATGCAGTTGTAGGCAAACCGATCAGCCTGGACGAATTGCTTGTAGCGATTGAAGCCCACATTGTCGGTGAACGGCAAACCTAGTGGTTGCCCGCGAAACCTTGCAGTGTTAAAAATTCTTCAATTTTGTCGGCAGTTATCAGGCCGGTTGCGCGGGCGGTCTCGCGTCCACCGTTGAACAAAACCATCGTGCCTGTATGGCGAAAGTCATACTTTTGAACGAAGTCTAAATCACGTTCAAAATCAACGCGGATTGCCCGTATGTTGGGGCCTCGCCCTTCGGCGTGCAGCGTATTAAGCGCCCGGTGTTGCAACAAACATGTGGGGCACCAGGAGGCGTAGACCTCAACCAGTAACGGCTCGCCGCGCGCCATCAACTCTTCGAAACGCGGTGTCGAATATTCTTCCCAGCCTGGTAAAATCGGGTCAGACGGGCGCAGGTTCATATAAATCAAGTTGCCCCAAAGCAGGATGGCAACAAGCCCGACAAAGCCCAGTTGCGCCCAGATTCTTTTGAACAAAGATTTGTTAGCTGTTGGTGCAATTTTTTCCATGCGCGATGGTTAGCAGACTGGCGTGCTTGTCACAACCAACGGCGAATAAACTTTCCGTTAGACGGGCACCGCCCCTGTCTGGCTAACCATGAAATAGTTTGTTGGGTAACCAGGTAACCAACTCAGGGAACAAGGATATTACCAGCAATGCAATGATCTGGATCAGCACAAACGGCAAAACGCCTTTGTATATGGCAGTTGTTGGCACGTCTTCAGGCACAACACCGCGCAAGTAAAACAACGCAAAACCAAATGGCGGCGTCAGAAAACTGGTTTGCAGGTTCATGGCCATCAAAACACCCAGCCATATGGGGCCGTATGTGCCGTCCATGGCCAGTAAGGCCGGGGCCACAACCGGCACTACCACGAAAGTAATTTCGATGAAATCCAGGAAGAAACCAAGCACAAACATCAACACCATCACCAGAAGAATGGCGGTAAACTGCCCGCCCGGCAGGCCGTGCAGCATATCCTCGATAATCTCGTCGCCGCCAACACCGCGAAAAACCAGAGAAAACAGGGATGCCCCGATCAGGATTGCATAGATCATGGTGCTGATACGAAGCGTGGACCGCATAACCTCGCCTAATACGCCGCTTTTATGAGTGCGCCATAGGGCAGTGGAAAGACCAGCGAAAAACAGCAAGGTCAGGCCCACGGCGGCCCAGTATGCCACTTGGTCTGCCGTCGGCACTATTTCGCGGCCCATTCGCAGGTCAAAATTCGTGGATATCATCAGCAGCAATATTATCGCGGCGAGACTTGCCAGCACAATATTGCGCATTCTGGTGCTAAGGCGCGCAGCACCCAGTAGTATTGCACCGATTGCACCCACAGATGCCGCTTCCGTGGGTGTTGCAATGCCGGTCAGGATTGATCCTAGAACAGCAACGATCAAAAACAACGGCGGCAACAACGCCAGAAACAAGCGTGTATAAAGCCCGTCATCTGACTCGTTTGCGTCCTTTGGGATCGCAGGGCTGGTTTCGGGGCGGAAAACCGCCATGCCAATTTGATACAAGATATACATGCCAACCAGCGAAAGCCCGGGTATCAGCGCACCTGCAAACAGCTCACCCGCGCTCATTGGTACCGGCGAGAACAAGCCTTTGTTCAGCTGCGCCTGCTGCCAGGCGTTTGACATAACATCGGCCAGCAATATCAGCACAATGGACGGCGGGATGATTTGCCCAAGCGTGCCTGCGGCGGCAATGGAACCGGTAGCCAGCGACGTATCATATCCGCGCCGCATCATTGTGGGCAGGGACAACAGGCCCATCGTAACCACGGTTGCGCCGACAATGCCTGTGGACGCCGCCAATAGTGCACCTACAATGGTAACCGAAATACCGAGGCCGCCGCGCAGCGAGCCAAATAGTTTACCCATACTTTCCAGCAGGTCTTCGGCCACATTGGATTTTTCCAGCATCACCCCCATGGTGACAAACAGCGGCACCGCAAACAGCAATTCGTTGCGGATCACATTCCCGAACAGGCGGTTGGGCAAAATTTCCAGAAAGCTAAAATCCATCAGGCCAGTTGCTATACCGACGCCGCCGAACAGCAAGGCAGTGCCCGCAAGTGTGAAGGCAACCGGGAAGCCGGACATGAGCATGCCCACAAGCGTGACAAACATTGCAATCGTTACGACGACAGACATATCCATCATTTATCCCCTGCAAACAGGGTTTTGCCGTGGCGTAGCAAATCTGCCACAGCGTGGACGGACATGGTAAAGGCGAATAAGAGCAGCGTTGATTTGAGAATATAAATGAATGGTAACCCGCTAGACTCGACACTGGTTTCCAGGATCGCCCAGCTGTCGGCCACGTAAGGTATGCTGGCGTGCCAGAACAAAATCAGGAACGGCACCAGTAAAAACAGCGTGCCGTAAAAATTAACCTTGGCTTTGCCGCGTTCGGTGAAGTTGCAATAGAGCAAGTCAACCCGCACATGTTCGTCCTTAAACGCGGTGTAGCCGGCACCGCCGAGGAACATCATGGCGTTGATATATTGCAGGCTTTCCTGTAATTGCACGCTGCCGGAAGAGAAGACATAAACCAACAAGACTATAGCGAACTGAAGCAGGACTAAAAGAAGCGGCAACAGCGACAGAAAGTCACCGGTTTTGGCCGAAAATTTGTCCAATCGCCTGATAAGCGTATCGACCATGCGGTGGTTTATCCGTCTGTCAGATTACGGGCGTTCATAAACGCCTTTTCTGCAATTTCACCCCAACGTATGCTACCCGTGCGCGCTGCGCTGTAACTATCGTAAATTCGCTTGGAAAGTTCATCGTGGTCGGCAACTTCAGCCACAACTTCGTTTGAAATTGTGCCTAGCGTGCGTAATATATCGTCATTGAACTTTAACAGGTTAACACCGTGCTCGTTGATAAGCGTATCGAGCGCACGGGCGTTATTGGCGTTAAATTCGGCCAGCATGATATCATTTTCAGCGGCTGTTGCAGCCTCGATCCATGCTTTTTCCGTGGCGGACATATCGTTCCACAAATCCAGATTTAACCCTAGCGCCAGCGCTGTTCCGGGTTCATGAATACCGGGGTAATAATAGTTTTTCACGATGGAATAGAAGCCGAATGCCAGGTCATTCCAGGGGCCGACCCATTCGGTTGCGTCGATGTTGCCTTGGCTAAGAGCTTGAAAAATCTCGCCGCCTGCTTTGGTTACCGGCGTTGCACCGACGCGCTTCATCACTTCGCCGCCTAGGCCCGGCATGCGAATGCGCAGGCCCTGAAAATCTTCAACGGAATTGATTTCCTTGTTGAACCAACCGCCCATCTGTGTGCCTGAATTGCCAGCCATAAAGGCTTTGACATTAAACTGTGCAGACAGCTCGTCCCATAGTTGCTGGCCGCCGCCGAAGCGAATCCAGGAGGTAATCTCGGGCGCTGTCATGCCCATGGGCACGGTGCAGAAGAAATTAAATGCTGGCGATTTGCCCTGCCAGTAATATTCGCCGCCGTGGTACATGTCGGCCTTGCCCTGCGACACCGCATCAAAGGCCTCAAGCGGGCCAACCAGCTCGCCGCCAGCGTAAACCTTGATTGTAAGGTTGCCGTCTGACAAAGCCTCAATACGGCGCGCCAACCGCTCGGCACCGGTGCCAAGGCCGGGGAAGTTCTTTGGCCATGTGGTAACCATTTTCAGGCTACGTTTTTGGGCGATGAGAGCTGGGCCGCCTGCAGATTGCTTGGTGTTTGAGCTGCCGTCACAGGCTGCGACAACAGTTGCCGCACCGACAAGACCCGCACCACGAATGATGTTTCGGCGACTAGGAGATGCTGTTGCGGGTTTATTTTTATTTGACGTCACGGCGTCATCTTTGCGTGTCACGAATGGGGTCCCCACCTATACGTTAATCAATCTCTGATCGTTCAGCTGTTGCCAGGTGTTGATACGAACATTAACCCGACTGTCGCGAAATAGCCTTTGATGCGGTCAGGAGCGCCTGGCCGCAAATTCGGTGCCAGTATAGATACAGAAAGCCATGGGGCAAGCAAAGAGCGCGTATATTGCGTTAAACAGCCTTCTCGGGGGGATCAAAGGGGTACCAACCGTTTGGTCCCAGCCGTTCCAGTGGTTTGAAGCGGGCTTTATAGTTCATTTTGGGGCTGTCTTTGACGTAATAGCCCAAATAGACAAACGGCTGATTCGCATGCTGGCTGCGCAAAATATGGTCGTGGATCAGATAGGTTCCCATAGAGCGCCGCTCTTCGCTCGGGTCGAAAAAGCTGTAAACCATTGAGAAACCGTCGGTCATATGGTCGGTTAGCGCAACAGCGACCAACTCTTTTGTCAGCGCCCTGCGGTATTCAATCGACACCGTGTTAACCGGGCTCGATTCGACCATTTCCTCAAATTCTTCCCGGGTCATACCCGCCATCGAGCCATCGCCGTGACGCTCGGACAGATAGCGGGATAAAAGTTCGAATTGCTCATCCGTCGCAACAGACGGCTTAACTTCCGAGATCAGATCGCTGTTGAGTTTGGCGATGCGGCGAAGCGACCGGCTGGGCGTATAATCTTGCGCCAGAACTCGAACCGAAACACATTCAGCGCAGGCCTCACATGCGGGTCGGTACACAACGGTTTGGCTGCGGCGAAAGCCTACTTTGCCCAATGCTTCATTAAGGGCGGCGGCGTCCGGGCCGTTGAGTTCGGTGAAAACCTTGCGTTCTTCCTGACCATCTATGTAGGGGCAGGGTGATGCTGCCGTCACATAAAACTTCGGGAATTGTACGCCTTGATCTGTCATTTTCTTGGGTTTGTCATTTTTTCACCAGTTAAGAACTAGTCTATGTTCGATTTCCTATGTTTAATTTCACAGTAAATCATAATACCAGGGCACAAACAAAGTGAATGTGATCCACATAATCACAATCAGCGGCGTGCCCACACGCACAAAATCGATGAACTTGTAATGCCCCGGCGCCATTACCAGCAAGTTTGTCTGGTAGCTCATCGGGGTTGCGAAGCTGCAATTTGCACCGAATATTACCGCCAGCAAAAACGGCATTGGTTCCACCTGCAGTTCAAGTGCAATCGAAACCGCGATAGGTGTAAATAAAACGGCGGTGGCATTGTTCGAGAGAACATTTGTCAACAATGCAACCAGCAAAAAGAAGCCTGACAGGATAACCCAGACAGGGGCACCCATCATCAATTCGAGCGATGAATGAGCAAGCCAGGCTGCGCCGCCTGTGCCCTGCATGGCGGTGCCTAGCGCCAGTGCCGCACCAACGATGGTGAAAACCCGGCGGTCAATGGCACGGCTTGCCTGACGCACATTGAGGCAGCGCAAAACCATCATAAGCGTTGCGCCGAGCATGGCCGAGACAACGATGGGCATAATTTCAAGTGCCGACGTAAAGACGACTCCGGCAAACACCATTAGAGCCCGCACGGCAAATTCTTTCATCGGCACATCGGAGGCCGACGATTCCATCAACAAGACGTCTTGATTATCGCGCAGGTCCAGCACGTTGTTGCGCGCGCCCATCACTAGCAACACATCGCCTGCTTCCAGCCGCAGTGCAGTGAGGGCTGCTCGGATCATTCTACTGCGGCGTTGCACGCCGAGCACCGAGCATCCGGTTTCAGCCCTGAAGCCAGACTGCGCGAGTGTGCGGCCGTCCAAGCGTGAGGCCGGAGCGATCACTGCTTCGGCGATAACCCTACGCTGGCCGGATTGATCGCCGGATTGGTCGTCCGATCCGTCCTCTCCTTCCGCATCTGCGACCAGATCGGGTGAGGCATTCAACAACTCGGTCATTACGCCGCGGGTTGCCGCGACCATGACAATGTCGCCGACACTAAGCGTAATATCGTCGTAAGGTGGCAACAGTTTCAGGTGCCCGCGCTGGATCATGCGCACCGTTACGTCTTTCAGCCCTGGAAACATACCGGCGACAGCATGTTGGCCAACCAAGCCGTTGTCCGGTGCGAGTTCCATTTGAAACAGAAATTGCTTGCCGCCGCTGCCTGCTAGCCGCTTTGCGATGCCGCTGCGGTCCACCAGTAATTTGGGCGCGACGAAAATGACATACATAAAGCCAACGATCGCCAGCGCTGCGCCCGGAACTGTGAAGTCAAAAAAGGCAATGGTGCCACCATGCGATTGTTCGTATGCGCCGGCTGCCAAAAGGTTGGTGCTCGAGCCGATTTTAGTCATGTTACCGCCTAATATGGCGGCAAAGCTAAGCGGCATCATAACCTGTGCGGACTGCTTGCCTAGCTTATCGGCGACCGCCGCCAGTATGGGAATGAAAATCACCACAACAGGCGTATTGTTCATGATGGCGGAAATCAGCATTACAACGGCTAAACTGGCCACCAGAACTACAGTAGGGTGGGTTTTGCCCCATCCCACCAGCATCCGCGCAGGGCCGTTCAGTGCGCCGGTCTGCACCAGGCCTTGCCCGACAACAAGCAGCGCCATGATGGTGATAAGGGACGGGTCGGCAAAGCCTTTGAGAATATCCCGGTTACCGAGAATATTGTTACCCTCGTCGTCCAGCACCGGCATGACAGTGAACAGCAGCAAAACCA
>JAJFIU010000130.1 GCA_021774695.1 Alphaproteobacteria bacterium
GCAGCATGCCCAGAAACGGCACTCCGCCTTTAGGGAATGTGTTGCCCAGCGGCGTTTTGCAACAATCAGTGTACCACCGAAGCGGGCCGTCCTTTGTCACACGCATGCAGATAACATGGTCCATACCTTTTGTAATTTCGAAATTCTTCGGGTCGAGCTGAAAAATATTGCTGCCGCCGTCCGCATCCAGCATGTTATCCACGCGCCCAAGAAAATGAGCATAGCTTTGGCAGCCCTTGCAGCTACAAACCACATGGTTGGTGGTGCCTGCTGACAAGTTGCGGGCAATGCCGCCCACCGCACCACAAGAGCATTTTACCGGAACATCAACAGACATGTGTCTCTCCTTACAGGGCTATATAGTTGCCTATTTGCCAGGGCGGTATGTACGCGACGCGTTAGCCTCGATCTCTGCGCGTGTCGTCAGCGCACGCCGCCATTTTTTGTTGGCGAACATAACGGCCTGATCTGCATAGTGCGGAGAAGCTTCATCCAGTGTCGCACTGCCAAAGTTGTGAATAACATCAGCGGTTTGATGGCCCTGTTTGTCCCACTCCACCAAAGAAATCCATGTATCACCGTGGGTCGCGCGCGCAATACCACCCTCATAGTCGCCAGCTGCATAAATCGCCCGCAGGACATCCGGCCCGCCGTCAATTTCCACATTTACATCGCCGCGCACCAGCCTGCTGACGTCGCCCCAACGCGGATCAATACGCCCATGATGCCGAGTTAGATAATCAACCGACCAGCGCAGCGCAGCGGCCATTGCAGCCGGGCTTTCGTCAGCGCTATCATTGCGACTTTGCTGGCGTAGCGCCATAACCACCAGCGCCGTATGGCGGTTCTCCACATCGGTAGATAGGTCCCAGTCTTTTATATGCTTAACGGCGGGCAACAGGTCCGGATACCCACTCCAGTCCATGCCGACCATCAAGTCCCGCAGGCGCACCGGACGGGCGTGGGGCGAATAATCGTCATCAAACTTAATTTCCAATAGGCGATTGCGGCCGATGGGTGACGCGCCGTCGGTCAGCTCCATCAAGCGCAAAGAACGGTTGGTCTGGTTGGTCGCCAACCCCATGGAGGCGGGGAACATGGCAGGTGTCAGGTTATCGGGCCCGTCTGTGGCGTCAAACGGCGTATTGTTGGCATTAAACAACAAACCGGACTGCGGGTTAATCAACTTTGGCACTTGGGCAAAGGGCCGGTAACCCTGCCAGATAAGGTCTGAGCGATCACCGGGCATATCTTTGGCCCAGTCCCAGCCGTCGGCGCGGTTAGGATACTGCGCGTTGTGAATGAAGGCGATATTATTGTCTTTGTCGCCGTAGACATAATTGATGCTGGGCAAGGCATTCATCGCCATCGCCGCCATGAAATCTTCCAGATTTTGCGACTGGTTAAGCCGGTAATATTGCTCCAGCTGGCGCACTTCACCCATGCCGGTATAACGCAGCGCATAGGCAACGCCGTCACGCTCCACCACAGGGCCGTGTTTTGACCTGAGCAACTGCTGGGTAGCGGGGTAAACGAAGGGCCCAAACAGTTTCACCGGCAGCGATACTTCTTCGACCTCGAAATCAACCCACTTGCCGTCCAACTTATATTGCATCGGGTTTTCCGGGTTGCGTGTCAGTACATACACATCAGACAGATCGATATGATTAACCGTATTGGCCCAGCCAAGGTTGTCGTTAAAACCGTGCAAAATCAAAGGCGTACCCGGGAACAGCCCGCCAGTGATATTGAGGCCTTCCTCGGAAATTAGATGAGCCTCGTACCAAGCGACAGGCCCGGTTAATGGCTGATGCGAGTTGATCAGCAACCGGGTAATATCCTCGCCGCTACGCTCTGCCGACACTGCAATGGCATTAGACCCAAGTTCCGCACCAGTATTGGGTGCCAAAGTGAAGGCCTTGTGCGTTTCGTTCGGGGCCAGTGATATAGCCTGGGCAACCTCGCGTTTTGTATTGCCTTCAAACAGACCTTGAAGCACTTTATCGAGGCCGTAAAAGAACGGGGTTTTGAAAATAAAGCCTGCGACAACGTCATCGCCCCTAAAAGGCGCTAGGCCCGCCCAGGTTGCCTCCGGGTGTTCTGCGGCATAAAGATTGATGCCTGCGGCATAAGCATCAGCAAGCGCTTTCACATCAGCGGGAACATCGGTTGCATAATGCTGGTCCATCGTTGGCCAGACATTCAGAAACGAAACCACATAGTCGGTTGGTGCAGCATCCGCCCCGCGGTAGCGCGCCATTACCCCGCGGGTGGCTGCAACAACCTCCTGAATGGTCTCAAAATCATCTTCAGCGTGGGCATAGGCAAGGCCAAAACTTGTGTCAGCGTCGCGCTTGCCGAATATATGGGGCACGCCCCAATTATCACGGATTATTTCGGCGTCGTAATGAGCGGCCCCCGCCGCGAGCGCATCATAGCCGGGGTTTTCAGGCAGCGGATCATAGAGCCAAGCAGCGATCCCCAGAATTAAAACCACCAAAACAGCAACCAAACCCCGCAAAATGCGAACGAAAGTCGATGTTTTCTGCCCACCGTCAGCCAAAATCGCCGTCATATAATAGCCTCTCTAAAAGCCGTTTTTTTCTGTCGTTATTTTATTCGCCGCTTTGGTCTCTGGGCACAGCCGCCCAAGATTTTATCAGCTCGTCATAATCAACGGTAACCCCCTGCGGTTTCTCGTTGGCAAGCTTTGCTTTGGGTGAGCCCGGCTGGCTGAGCCAATAATTGGCATCGCGCTCTTCATTGAGTTTGGGCCCGCAAGTTTTCTGCACGCCTGCGCGCTCGAGCCGCCGCAGTATACGGTCTTGCTGGTTAGCGAGACTATCCATTGCTTCCTGCGGGGTCTTATCGCCCGAGATGGCATCGCCGATGTCCTGCCACCATAACTGCGCAAGGCGCGGATAGTCAGGGATGTTAGTGCCAGTCGGAGTCCACAAAACCCGGGAGTTGGAACGGTAGAACTCTACCAGTCCACCGAGCGACGCAGCGCGCTCGCTCATGCTGTCATCCCAGATATCGCTTTCACGCACAAAGGTCAGCCCAACATGGCTTTTCTTCAGCGAAACCGTTTTGGAAACCACAAACTGCGCATACAGCCAAGCGGCTTGCGCGCGGTCGACCGGGGTTGATTTCATCAGCGTCCAGGCGCCAGTGTCCTGGTATCCCAGCTTCATGCCTTCGTTGTAATAGGCACCGCGCGGGCTTGGGGCCATGCGCCACTTGGGGCTCTCGCCGTCCATCACTTTGAGCCCGGGTTTGACCATGTCGGCGGTGAAAGCCGTGTACCAGAAAATTTGCTGGGCAATCGCCCCCTGCGCTGGCAATGGGCACGCCTCTGTGACTGTCATGCCGCATGCGGGTGGCGGTGCGTAATTGCGCAGCCATTCGATATATTTGGTAACCGAGTAAACTGCCGCCGGGCCGTTGGTGGCACCGCCGCGGGTCACGCTGGAGCCTGCGGGGTGGCAGCCTTCAACCCGGATACCCCATTCATCAACCGGCTTGCCGTTGGGCAGGCCCACATCACCCGCACCGGCCATCGACAGCCATGCGTCGGTAAAACGCCACCCCAGTGATGGGTCTTTCTTGCCGTAATCCATGTGGCCGTAAACTTTTTCGCCGTCAATTTCGCCCACATCATTGCTGAAGAAATTGGCGATATCTTCGTACGCCGACCAATTGACCGGCACACCCAGTTCGTAGCCATATTTGGCCTTAAACTGCGCCTTCAAATCAGGATTGGTGAACCAGTCGTACCGAAACCAATAAAGGTTAGCGAACTGCTGGTCCGGTAGTTGGTATAGTTTGCCGTCCGGTCCGGTGGTGAACGACTTTCCGATAAAATCGTCCATGTCGAGTGTCGGCGAGGTGACATCTGCGCCCTCACCTGTCATCCAATCGGTCAGGTTGCGCACTTGTTGGTAACGATAATGGGTGCCGATCAGATCACTATCATTGATGTAAGCATCATATATATTGCGGCCCGACTGCATCTGGGTTTGCAGCTTTTCCACCACGTCGCCCTCGCCGATCAGGTCGTGGTTAACCCGAATGCCGGTAATCTCGAAAAAGGCCTGCGCCAACACTTTGGCTTCATATTCGTGGGTGGTCAGGGTCTCCGACACCACGTTGATTTCCATGCCCTTGAAAGGTTCTGCGGCTTTAATAAACCACGCCAGCTCTGCCATCTGCTGCGCGCTGGAAAGGGTGGAAGGTTGAAATTCTTGATCAATCCATTTTTTCGCTGCTTCGTCGTTGGCAAATACTGTATTTGCCAAAACTGGCGTCGCGGCCATTATCGCAACAACAACGACTGCTTTAAAACCCGTCATCACCATTCAATCTCCCGTTCCATAATTCCCTTAGCAAAGGAATATAGACCGCAGAACAGAACAAGCAATCAGCAATAGCGGTTTACCGTAATGGTTCCGCCATCCGGGCCGATAGTCCAGACACCCGCCAAATCAGCCCGGCAACAAACGCGCCAAAATTCCATCATTAACCAATCGTTCGGCGTCTTCATGCATGCCGCGGCTGCCATAATCGGTCTTTGTAACAACAATAACAACGCCCTCTTCGGGAAGAAACACGACACGGTTGCCGCCGTTACCAGACATATAATTGGTCATTATATCGCGGTCATTTATTTGCGCTGGTTTTTTCCAAAGCAGATATCCATATTCCATCCCTCGGCCTGCTAGCACATGTGTTTTGAGCGACTCGTCTATCCACCTCTTGGGTAAAATTTGTTCGCCTTCAAAAGCACCGCCATCGGCAAATAATATACCCAACTTCATGAGCGAGCGTGTGGACAACCCAAGGCCGCCAGCAGCAACGGCTTTATCAAGGCCAGTGCGCTGCCATCCAGTTCTGGTTATTCCGAGCGGTTTAAACAATCTTTGGTTTGCATATTCATCCAGGCCGCCGCCACTGGCACGCGCCACCACCTGACCCAAAGTGTGTGCACCAGCTGTACAATAGGAAAATGTGCGCCCATATTCATTCTGGTTCGGGCGCTCTACCCACGCCTCAAACCCCTTTATTGGTAAATTGAGTGTAAAACGAACCCAGTTTTCAACCAGATACATCCGTTCTTCGTTGCCGCGTGAAAAGTTGTTAAAGTCGTTGCATTCCAGCAATGAACTCATGGTCAGGAAATCTTCTATGGTTATTTCGTCCTTGCGCGGATCAGGGTTTTTTAGAGGTTGTAGTTCCGGGAAAAACGAGGTTACAGGTACGTCCACACCGGCAATTAACCCATCAGAAATTGCCGCTCCCACAAGCATGGATGCAACCGTTTTTGTGGCAGAACGAGTATTGTGCAATGTGGATGCATCAGCACCGTTGAAATAGTCTTCAAATAGAATATTGCCTCGCTGATATACCAGCACGCTGGTAACGGTTTTATAGTCTCCGTTTTCAATCTCGGCAGTTAAACTTTCGCTGTCCTGTTTTGACCATTGGTCTGCGGCATGGGCAGAGACCTGTCCAAAAGTGGTTATCAGGATCAACACAAACAGATGTTTCTTCATTTTCATTCCAATATAATACGCATGAGTTTCAGCATGCTGACATTTCGATTAACGAGGAGCGCGCAGGGATGAGTATAGTGTTTGGTCGTTCGAGCTGACTGCGTCGCACCTACTAACGCGCCCTGATTGACACAAACCCGATAGTCTTGCATGAAGGCCAGATGAAATTCAGTGAAACAGACATGAATATAGGTCGGTTTATAGCTGCCGATCTCGTAATCGATTTCGACGCTGGAGTTGTCGAAAAAGATGGCGAGAAACTAGTTTTACCAGACCTGACATGGCGCACGCTCTGTTGTCTGGTTAGCCGCAAGGGCGCAATTGTTACAGTTGACGAACTGATAAAGTCCATTTGGGGCGATCTGGACATCACAAATGAAACTGTCACCCAGCGTATCAAACTGCTGCGCCGCGAATTGGGTGATAACGGCCAAAACCCACGTTATATTGGCACGGTGCGCAATCGCGGATTTCAGTTTTTACCCTCTGGCGAAAACCAGAGTTCCCTGGAAGCTTTACCGATAGCACCAGGCGTTTCACCAAAGGCACAGCGGGTTCCAGCCAAAATAATCGCCGTTTTAGTGCTGTTTTTAACACTCACCGGAATTTGGGTTTATGATCAATCGCCCACCGTAGGGCCACCCGAGGGTGCTGAAGCTGACCTCAAGCGCATCATCAATCGCGGTAATGAATATCTTTCAAGGATACAGCTCGAAGACAACCAACTGGCAATTAAATTGTTTGAGCAGGCTCTGGAGCGCGATGGTGATAACGAGGATGCCATGGTAGGCCTTAGTTTTGCGCTAACCCACAATGCGACCAAATTCAATTACGCGCTCGAATGGGCCCGAAGGGGCGAAACACTAGCGCGAAAAGCCATCGACATAAAAAACAGCGCCGGCGCATACCATGCACTTGCTTTCTCGCTCGATGCACAAGACCGTAGGGATTTAGCCATAGAATATTATGAAAAGGCTTTGTCGCTTGATGAAGAAAATGCTGCCATTTTGGGTTCTGCCGCATACCTTTATCAGGTTCGGGGCCAATTGGCGCAGGCTCTGCACTATGGCATCAGAGCCAACGCACTCAACCCCAACCTTGCCTTCAGTGAAGTGCAACTGGCATCGACACTGTATCTTCTCGAGCGAGATGCTGAAGCCAGCGAATGGTTCGAACGTGGCCTGACCCTCAAACCCGACAATGTTTTTATATATTCGGCGAAAACAAGCTTTTTGTTCGCGCAAGGCCGGCTCAAAGCCGCACTGGAAACAATTGATCAGGCCATCAAAGTCGGCGTGAACAGGCCAGAATTGTTCGTTCAACGAGGCCTCATTGCCGCGATTGAAGGCCGACAGGACGATGCCAGAAGTTCGTTCCAGTTAGCCAATGACATATCGCCGACACGAGAAAGCGGTAAAGCCTACTTGGTTTGGCTTGATATGATGCAGGAGGTAAGCGGTGCTGAAGGAAAAGCGCAGTCACTCATAAGCGACAGTCAGGCAAGTACTAACCCAGCCACGCTGTTGATTGTTTCAGGACTGTACGCAGGCCTACAGAACCAAGCCGCCGCTGTCGAAACCCTGAATGACGCCGTTAAGGCCGGTTACCGCGATTGGCGCACGATTAACAAGCACCCCATGTTTTTGAGCCTTCACGACAATCCACAGTTTGCCGCATCAGTGGAGCGGATGCGCCGGTTAATTGCGGCTGAAAAGTAATTGTCTGCAATTCGGAGCGTGGGCAACACATAATCAAACGAATTGATTTATACCCACCGGAACACCGCAAGGGCATAAAACGCCGACAGTCCCAGCGCCCACCAAAGGTCGGTGCCGCCAAAAAACAGCCAGCCCAAATGGATAAAGGCGCTGCCCAGCAGCGAGACAAACAGCCGGTCACCGCGCGTGGTCTCGAACCGCAGCACACCGATGCGCGGCGCGCCGCCGGGGCGGGCAATTTCCCATGCAATCATGGCGGCCAGAAACAGCGCAATGCTGGCAAAAAATATGCCGGTAAACACCGTCCATCCCATCCATGCAAAATCCATTAACCGATCCTCCTTAAACCCGGCCCCATTACACTCTCCCCAAGGCGAAGCCCTTGGCGATATGATTGCGCACGAACCAGATGACTATTGCGCCCGGCACAATGGTTAGAATGCCTGCTGCCGCAAGCACGCCCCAATCCATCCCCGAGGCAGATACCGTGCGGGTCATCACTGCAGCAATGGGCTTTGCGTCAACGCTGGTTAGCGTACGGGCGATCAACAATTCAACCCACGAAAACATGAAGCAGAAGAAGGCGGCAACGCCGATGCCAGAGCCAATCAGTGGCATGAAAATACGGGTGAAAAATGTTGGGAAGCTATAGCCATCAATCTCTGCGGTTTCGTCAATTTCCTTGGGCACGCCGGACATGAAACCCTCTAGAATCCACACCGCGAGCGGCACGTTAAACAGCGTGTGCGCCAGCGCCACGGCAATGTGGGTGTCGAACAGCCCGATAGAGCTGTAAAGCTGGAAAAAAGGCAGGGCGAACACGGCAGGCGGTGCCATCCGGTTGCTAAGCAGCCAGAAAAACAAATGCTTGTCACCGAGGAAACGGTAGCGCGAAAATGCGTAAGCGGCCGGAAGCGCCACCGCCAGTGAAATGATCGTGTTTAACACCACGTAAATGGTGGAATTGATATAGCCCGAGTACCAACTGGCGTCGGTAAGGATGGTTTTAAAATTGGCCAGCGTTGGGTCTGCCGGCCACAGCGAAAAGCCACCCAGAATTTCCGCGTTCGTCTTCAACGACATGGTCAGCAGCCAATAGATCGGCAGCATCAGGAAAATGATGTAGAAAATCGGCGTGAAGCGAATGTTTTTGATCATTTTCCGGATCATTTACTGGCCTCCGCGTCCTGCACAGTAACCACGGTGTAGAACACCCAGCTAACCAGCAACACGATCAGGAAATACACCAGCGAGAAAGCCGCTGCAGGGCCAAGGTCAAACTGGCCGATAGCCATTTTGACCAGATCAATCGACAGGAAGGTGGTGGCATTACCCGGCCCGCCGCCAGTAAGCACAAACGGCTCGGTATAGATCATGAAACTGTCCATGAAGCGCAGCAATACAGCGATCATCAAAACCCGCTTCATCTTAGGCAGTTGGATATAGCGGAAAACGGCCCAGCGGGACGCACCATCAATTTTTGCCGCCTGATAAAAAGCATCAGGGATCGAAGACAAGCCCGCATAACACAGCAGCACCACCAGGCTGGTCCAGTGCCATACGTCCATCACCACAACCGTGATCCAGGCTGCCACTGCATCCTGCGTGTAATTATAGTCAACACCAAGGGCGGCGAGCGTATGACCCAACAGGCCAATATCTTCGCGGGCAAATATTTGCCATATGGTGCCAACAACATTCCACGGGATAAGCAGCGGCAGCGCCATCAACACAAGGCAAATTGAGGCCCCCCAGCCTTTTTTGGGCATGGAAAGCGCGATGAAAATACCCAGCGGCACTTCGATGGCAAGCACAAGGCCTGAGAACATCAGCTGCCGCCCAAGCGCGGAATGGAAGCGTTCGGAGTTCAATATTTCAACGAACCATTCAGCGCCGACCCAATAAAATTCATTGTTGCCGAAGCTGTCCTGCACCGAATAATTAACCACGGTCATCAGCGGAATAATCGCCGAAAAAGCAACCAGCAGAAACACCGGCAACACCAAAAACCACGCTTTTTGATTATGTTTACGCTGCATCAGCCGACCCCCTCAACCAAACGGCTATCGCGGTATACAAGCGTACGCGCCGGATCAAACACAAGCGTGGCGTCGCCGCTCGGCACTTCCTCGTCTTCATGCACCAGAACCGTAACCGGGGTGCCCGCAGCATCCACCTTCACAACCCGGTGGCGGCCCAGGTCTTCAACTGTTTGTACCGTAACTCTAATGCCCGCATTGGTTTTATGATCAGGGCTGTGCAATGACAGAAATTCGGGGCGAATGCCCACTTCGGTTTTACCGTTATGCGTGTCGGCATAATTGGCGGTTAAGGCGATAGATTGCCCTGCTATCATGGCCTGATTTCCGTCTACTTTTGCGTCCAGAAAATTCATCCCCGGTGAGCCGATAAAATACCCGACAAATGTGTGGATAGGCTTTTCAAAAAGTTCCTCGGGCGTGCCAATTTGCAGCACTTCGCCGTCGTTCATAACCACCACTTTATCGGCAAATGTCAGCGCTTCGGTTTGGTCGTGGGTGACGTAAATCATGGTGAAGCCAAACTGTTGGTGCAACGCCTTGAGCTTGGACCGCAGCTGCCATTTCAGGTGCGGGTCAATGACGGTCAGCGGTTCGTCGAACAGAATGGCATTCACATCACGGCGCACCAGCCCGCGCCCCAGCGAGATGATTTGCTTGGCATCGGCCGTAAGCCCCGATGCTTTTTCATCTAACCTATCGATAATGCCCAGCAAGTCCGCAACTTCCAACACACGCGCGTCGATGTCACCTGCAGAAACGCCCCGATTACGCAGCGGAAATGCCAGATTTTGGCGCACCGTCATGGTGTCGTAAATCACCGGAAACTGGAAAACCTGGGCAATATTACGGTGGGCGGTATCAAGCGTGGTGACATCCTGCTCGCCGAACTTAACCGCGCCCTCTGACGGTGTCAGCAGGCCGGAAATGATGTTCAAAAGCGTAGTTTTGCCGCAGCCGGACGGCCCCAACAGCGCGTAAGCCCCGCCGTCCTGCCACACATGGTCAAGCGCCTTAAGCGCATAGTCCTCCGGCCCTTTTGGCTCGGGCATATAGGCGTGCGAAATATCTTTCAGGTGGATTTCAGCCACGGGGCACCTCGTCCGCCCCTGTGATTAACTCGCCGCCAACACCAAAAACAAAAAGATCGTTCGGGTCCAGATACAGCGTGAGTTTTGAGCCCATGGCATGGTTATGAATGCCGTGCGCAAGCGCAGTCCAACGTTGGCCCAGGGCATTTATGTGAATGAAACTTTCGGAGCCGGTTATCTCAGACAAGATCACGTCAGTTTCAACCGCGACGCACTGCACGGATTTTTGCTGTGTGCGCAGCTGATGCGGCCGGAAGCCTACCTTGTAGTTACCGTCAGACAGCGTGCTAAGCTTATCATTGCCCTGTGCGGGAATATGGATATTTTCCAATTGGACTTTATCGCCGGACTTTACCGCGGAGATGGTGTTGAGCGGCGGATCAGAAAAGGTTTGCGCTGCCTGCAACGACGCCGGCTCCCGGTAAACCTCAGCGGTTGGTCCCGCTTGCTGAACGCGGCCTTCATGCAAAACCGCCACCTGCCCGCCCAGCAACAACGCTTCCTCTGGCTCGGCGGTGGCATAGACCACAATCGAGCCGGAACCCGCAAAAAGGCGCGGCAATTCTGCCCTGAGTTCCTCGCGCAACTTATAGTCCAGATTAGCCAGCGGTTCATCCAGCAAAACAAGCTCCGCGCCCTTAACCAACGCGCGGCCAAGTGCGACCCGCTGTTGCTGGCCGCCAGATAGTTCCAGCGGTTTTCGGTCCAGCAAATGCCCGATAGACAAAAGTGCGGCAATTTTCTCAACCCGCTCTCGGATTTGCGCGCACGGTTGGCGCTCAACCTTCAGCGGCGAGGCGATATTATCGAACACGGTGAATCCGGGATAATTAATAAACTGCTGGTAAACAAACGCGACACTGCGGCTGCGAACAGACTGGCCAGTTGTGTCGGCACCGTTCATGGTAATGTCGCCGCTTGTGGGCTTCTCCAGGCCCGCCATCAGGCGCAGCAGGGTTGTTTTTCCCGAAAGCGTTGGCCCCAAAAGCGTGTTGAACGAGCCCGGCTCAAGGCGCAGCGACACATCCGACAGATGATCTTCCCCATCCACAGTTTTGGATACATTTTTCAGCTCTAGCGCCACACAGTGGCTCCCCCGCGCATATTCCCGACCATCTCCGGTGAGAACCCTAGCGGGCCGCCGCGCAGCAATCAACAAGCGTATCGCAGATCACGATTTAAGTGGCCCCAGTACCCCGCTCAGTGGACGCGTTGCTCCATTCACCGGACTTCATGATGTCATCCAAAATGCCCACCGCATGCCATACATTTTCGAAGCTAAGCGTTAGCGGCGTGAAGCCAAAACGCAGAATATCCGGCGCACGAAAATCGCCAATAACGCCCTTCCCGGTCAGGCTGCGCATGATGGCTAAACCATTTGGATGTTTTAGCGAAATCTGGCTACCACGAGCGTTGCCGTCCCGCGGGGAGGCAACAGTGAAGCCGTAAGAAGCGTCAAGCTGGTCAATTAGGTCCAAGAAAAAATCGGCAAGCGCAATGCTTTTACGGCGCACGGCCTCCATGCTCACCTGTTCCCAGATATCCAGCGAGGCCTCCAGCGCGCCGTAGCTGACAATCGGCGGCGTGCCGGCCAGAAATTGGCGAATATCTGGTGCGGGCGCGTAGTCCACATCAAAGGCAAACGGGTCTTTGTGGCCGAACCACCCGGCGATGGGCGTGCGCGCCTCGTGTTGGTGACGTTTGGCCAGATACAGAAAACCCGGCGCGCCGGGGCCTGCATTTAAATATTTATACGTGCAACCCACCGCCATATCTGCGTTGCAACCGTCCAGATCAACAGGCACGGCGCCAGCGCTGTGTGCCAAATCCCAAACCATCAGCGCACCGGCCTGCTGCACCTTTTCGGTGACAGTTCTCATGTCATGCTGCGCACCAGTTCGGAAATCAACTTCCGTCAATATAACCGCGGCAGTATCACCGTCCACCAGCTCATCAAACGTACCGTCGCGGCCAATAAGTTTCACTGAAACGCCGGGCCACAGGCGCTCTAGGCCTTGCAGCACATATAGGTCGGACGGAAAATTGCTGGCCTCGCTCACCAAAGTGCGCCTGCCCGCCTGCATCTCAAGTGCAGCACAAACCAGCTTGAACAAGTTGACCGAAATACTGTCTGCAACAATGGTTTGACCTGTCGCCGCGCCGATCAATTTGCCGACCCGATCACCCACTTCGGTGGGTTTTGAAAGCCAGTTTGCTGTGCCCCAGCTGGAGACAAGTCCCTGACCCCATTCCTCGCGCACAATCTGCTCGATCCTTGTCACCGCTTTTTTTGGCAGCGCGCCCAGCGAATTTCCGTCCAGATAAATGATCCCGTCCGGCAGGATAAATTCGCCGCGTGTCCAGGCAAGCGGATCAGCGGCGTCAAGATCTTTGGCGGTTTGCAGACTGCTGTTCATTTTGGTACGCCACCCTTCAACAGGTTTAAGGTTTCGCCGAATAATGTCGAAGACGGGTCTGCCAAGTCAAATAGTATGTCAAAATGATCCCGCCCGGCATATTCGGTCAGCGTGCAGGCTGCCAGCTGCTGACCCCAATGGTCATGCAACAGGCGAGACTGTCGTTTGAATTCATTGGTTTCAACTGCACCAACGGCAATATGGGTTGCGCTCGAAGCCGACGGCAGTAAAAGCGTCGGGCTATTGGCCTGTGCTTCGGCTTCGTCCATGCGAACCGTGTCATTCACATAACTTCGGTGCACCGGTTCCAAGTCATAGACTCCGCTAATCAGCAGCGCATCTTTGAGGGCAAATTCGCCGGTCATCAACATCGCTGCCAGATGCGCGCCCGCCGAATGGCCAGCAAGGATGATTTTGTCTGGATCAAAACCCAGCTCGGTCGCCTGCGCCTTTAGCCACGCCAACGCCATGCGTGCATCACTGACAATATCGGTGAGGGTTGCTTCAGGAGCCAACCGGTATGTAACCGAGGCGTAATTAACCCCGGCATCCAGAAAGACCGGCGCGGGAAACGAGAAGGAGCTTTCATCAAGCGCCGACCAGAAACCACCATGAAAAAACACCACTAGCGACGCGTTGGCGTGGTCGGTCCGGAAATAATCCAGTCGGTGACGCGCATCCGGGCCGTATTTAAGCCCGATTTTTGATCGACCAGATAGTTGTTCGCGCGCTGCGGCGCTTTTTTGTGCGTAAGCAGCCAGATAATCATCCAGACTATCAACCAAAAGGCTGGGCGAATATTCGCGGTCCAGTTCAGACCGGGTCATTCGAGCGGCAGTTGATTGATAGGGATCAGACTTCATACCAACAGTGCCGCATAGTGTCAGGCGAAAATCAACCGTCTTATTACGGGCATAGCGGTATGTTGCCACAATTTGCCTTAACTTTGCCGCAGGCCCGGCATGGTTCCGGCATCATCAAGCCATGCTTGCGCGCTAGAACAATGGCACCCATCAGTACCTACCCTAAGGACCCACCTTATGCCACGAGCCCGTTTGTTGCTTTTGTTCACCGTTTTCTTTTTTTCCGCCGCTGCCAATGCGTCCTCCTCTCCTTTCGGGCCCACTTATGATGTCAACACGGTTGAACCCGGCGGGCTCTATTTTGCCACCGACAAACCCGGCCGCGTTGTGCGGGCACCGTCGCTGGCTGCTGATGTGGTTATGACCATCACCGGCCCGATCGTGCGCACAAAGGTCACGCAGCGCTTCGAGAATGTCAGCAATGCATGGGTCGAAGGCATTTACACTTACCCATTGCCGAAGGGGTCGGCGATAGACGTGCTGAAAATGCAGATAGGAGACCGCATAATTGAAGGCGAAATTCAGGAAAAAGCACAAGCAAAACGAACCTTTGAGGCCGCACGGGACAGCGGCAAGCGCGCCAGCCTCGTGATCCAGCGGCGGCCCAATATATTTTCAACCCGCATCGCCAACATCGGCCCCGGCGAAGTGATCAGCGTTACCATCGAATACCAGGACCTTATCGAGCCGCGCGACAATATCTTCCAGCTCAGGTTCCCGATGGTGGTGCGGCCGCGCTACAACCCGGGCGAACCGCTGGACGACCGTCAAGCCCGGCTTGGCTGGGGCTTCGATACCGATCAGGTGCCTGACGGCAGTAAAATCACCCAGCCCCTGACCGACGACGCGAGTCGAAAACACAACCCTGTCACGCTGAAAATCAACCTGAACCCGGGTTTTGAAATGGAAGACCTCGCCAGCCCAAGCCACGACATATCCATTGTCGAGCAAGGCCGCGGCGCCGACATAACCTTGGTAACTGACAGCGTGCCTGCCGATCAGGATTTCATTCTGCGTTGGAAGCCAAAGGCAAACACAGCCCCGCAAATCGGCATGTTCAGTGAGAAATCAGAGGAGGGCGAGCACCGGCTGTTGATGCTGATCCCGCCGACGACGCTCAGGGCGGTTGAGGCCGCACCGCGAGAGCTGGTAATTGTGCTTGATAAATCAGGGTCCATGGGTGGTCAGGCTATCAGGCAAGCCAAATCAGCGGTGCGCCGTGCGGTTATGCGGCTGAAAAGCGGCGACACCTTCAACATTGTTGCCTTCGATAACGCATCCAAGCCTTTGTTTTCTGCAAGCCAGCCGGTGACTGAGCGCACCATTGAAGCGGCGCTTGATTTTGTCGGCAATATAGAAGCAGGCGGCGGCACCGAAATGTCGTCTGCGTTGGCCCATGCTCTGGCAAACGCACCCTCTGGTGAAAGCCCTGAGCCACCATTGAAACAGATTATATTTGTCACCGACGGCGCGGTGGGCAATGAAGTTGCCCTGATGACCCAGATCAAAACCGGCCTTGGTACTGCCCGCCTGT
>JAJFIU010000014.1 GCA_021774695.1 Alphaproteobacteria bacterium
TTTCTCTGTCACCATCACTCCAAATAACCTGTTTTGCATGCAGCAAAAACAACCTCACTCGGCAGCTTCTTGCTCCAATCAGGTTACTCGGATCGATTCTAATTTCATCTCTTAGCCAGTAAACCCCAGCGTCTAGGCCGAATTAGCCTACCACCTGAGCTCTGGCGAGGTGCGCTTACTACTGCTATTTCCAGAAAAGGTCAATCAAAAAACACCGACTGATATTTATCTCCTTTATTAGCATGAATATCTTCTGCGGACTGATATCACTTTTAGGTAAATGTCCGACTATCTAATAAGCAGGCACATCAATGACCCCGCTGTCATGCAAGATGATTGTTGAGTAATGTCGAAACCGCTTTATGGTTAGATCCGGGTCGATGATGTGAAGGGCCTTCAAAGGTAGTTTATGAAACTCATAATCCAAATCCCGTGCTTCAATGAAGAAGAGACGCTGCCGCTAACCGTCGCGGACTTCCCCACTCATATTGAGGGCGTGGATATCATCGAATATCTCATTATTGATGATGGCAGTTCTGACAAGACAATCGACGTGGCCCAGCAAATCGGTGTCCACCACATCATCCGACATAAACACAACAAGGGTTTAGCGCGGTCCTTTGCTGATGGTATTGAAGCATGCTTGGATTTTGGAGCTGACATCATCGTCAACACTGACGGCGACAACCAATATTGCGGCCACGATATTGTGAAGCTTGTGGAACCGATATTAAGAAATGAGGCCGATATTGTTATTGGCGACCGCCAAACCAGCAAAATCAACCATTTCTCACTGTTCAAAAAACTGCTCCAACGTTTGGGTAGTGGGGTCGTTAGGCATTTATCAAAGACAAATGTACCTGACGCCGTAAGTGGTTTTCGCGCCTTCAGCCGCGACGCCGCAATGAAGCTCAATATCGTTTCTTCATTTTCCTATACAATCGAAACTGTTATCCAGGCAGGCATGAAGCAAATGACGGTTGCATCAGTACCGGTGCGTACCAATGAAAAGACTCGGGAAAGCCGCCTTTTCAAATCCATCAGCTCCTTTGTTCAGGCGCAAGTTACAACCATCATTCGCATGTATGCCATGTTCAAGCCGCTGCGCGTTTTCTTCTTCATTGGCTTTACTTTCGGCGCCATCGGTCTCGCCCCGATCATTCGGTTTTTCTATTTTTATGTAAACGGAGCGGGAGACGGCCATATTCAATCTTTGGTAATTGGTGCAGCTTTTTTGGTTGTTGGGCTATTTACTTTGTTGATAGCGCTTCTTGCTGATCTCATTGGCCGAAACCGGCAACTTACCGAAGAAATACTGGAGCGCGTTAAGCGTATGGAAAAAAACAAACCAAAAAACTGATTACTTTACGCTTGGAACCCGGTCATGAGCCATATCTCTGAAAATGATATTATTGCTGGCAATTATTACGATAAATATGCCTCAAACAATCCCATCGCACGGCGTTTAATGGACGGCTTTTTCGCGTCTTTTGATCAACTTTTGAGCATGACGCCTGACCTCAATGTTCACGAAATAGGCTGCGGGGAAGGCCATCTTTCTGCACGCATTGCAGCGACCGGTAGAACGGTTCATTCGACCGACTTCTCAACCGCCGTAATCCAAAGCGCCAAACAATTGAACGATTTGCCAAATGTAACCTACGAGGCGACAAGCGTCTATGAACTGACGGCGGAAAAACATCGGGCGCCAATCATTGTTTGTTGCGAGGTGTTGGAGCATTTGGAGGAGCCTGAAAAAGCACTCGAGGTGATTGCCGGGCTGGCGCAAGGTTACTTGATATTCAGCGTACCAAGAGAACCGATATGGCGGATGCTAAACATGGTGCGCGGTAAATATTGGCCTAATCTAGGCAACACGCCAGGGCATCTGCAGAACTGGTCAACAGCAGCCTTTCGCAATATGATCAGCAAGCATTTCGAAATTATTGAATTAAAGAAGCCGCTGCCTTGGACCATGGTTTTATGCAAAATAAAAAAACCGTAAAATATGCCCAGCGGCTCCTTGCGTTCGCCTTGTTTGGCGCTAGTGTTGTCTATGTGGTTGAGGCGATTCGCCGGAATCAACAAAGCATTAGTCTGGATATCTTTTCCTCAATTTTACCAGAAATTTCAACCGCAGCCCTGTTGTGGACGTTCGCGCTTTTTATTCTAGCTCTTGGCTGGGCTCGCCTCATGTTGTGGAACAACGACCGGAGATCTGATGATCTGGTTTATATATACGGCCTAACCAACATCGCTAAATATCTGCCCGGGAATATATTCCATTTTGCCGCGCGACAAGCTGCGGCGCGAACGATGGATATCCCCCAAAAAACAGCCGCGGCCGCCACATCGGTTGAAATTGTGTCGCTTATTGTTGCGGCCATGTTGGTTGGCGGTGTGTCTTTAGCGCTTTTTGCTGAATCTGCAATCATTACGGACAGTCTAGCTTTGTTTTTTAACCCGACCGATTACACGTCGGCACTCATCGGTCTTGCCGTAGTTGCGATATTAATTGGCGTGGTTATCTCTCGCTCGCAAACAGTACGGGAAATCACCAAACAACTAGGTAAAAAGCTCGCTACACATCTGACACATAGTATTATTTTCTTTTTGACGGTTTCGCTTGCCACAGTCCTGTTGGCAATGGCTCTAGATGTGTCGTTAAAACAATCGCTGGTAATTGCCGGAGCATTTCAAGTTGCTTGGGCAATGGGTTTTGTCTTACCGGGTGCCTCGGCTGGCTTGGGGGTGAGAGAGGCTGCATTTATTTTGGTTTTGGGATTGGTTGCTTCCCAACCTGAAAATCTGGCAATTCAAATCGCTCTGATCATGCGGGTGATAAATATTTTTGGTGATCTGGCAAATGCCGGCATCTGCTTCCTGCTGCGAGCAAAAAAGGCCTCTGACAATGGCAGCTAATTTTCGAAATTTCATAGCTGCGTCGCAACAAAAAAAATGGTTTCTGCCATTCTGTTTTCTAATGCTGTTCGCAGTTTTTTTATCGATGGGCTGGGTAGGTTTTACAGCCTCGGATGACGATTCGTATAGGGGTGCTGCTCGCGCCTGGTTAGATTCGACAGCGAGTAACATTGGATACACGCACTGGAGTCTCCGGCACACGGTTACCTTGCCAATTGCAGCCAGTATTTCACTATTCGGCGACAATGAATTTAGTCTGCTTCTACCAAGTTTACTAAGTCTGTTTCTCCTCCTGTATGTGGTGTTTTATTGCGTCCGGCTCAAGCTTGGCCGTAACTACGCCTTCACCGCTGTCATTGGTGTCGTCTCGCTGCCGATTGTCGTGGTTGAATATACCAGAGTGGTCGCTGAAATTGCCGAAATAACTTACCTAATAAGCAGCCTATTCATTCTAATTTTCACCCACAATACCAGATTTCAGGCGCGCGGTGCCCTATTGGCTGGGTTGGCTCTTGGCCTCGCCGCTATCTCGCGGGAAACAGCCATCCAGCTGGCCGTAATTTTATGCGTTTTAATGATCAAGCCGGTTTGGATAACCCGGAAATCAGTCATTATCTGTGGCCTGATCGCTGCAACTCTCGTCGCAACCGAAATGCTTTGGTACACCGCCGAACTCGGCGATCCCCTGCACCGGCTCCATGTGGACATGAACCACGGCGACATTGGTGGCGGTGTGGACCGTTTTACCGACCGAGGTACCGGAACCCTTAGCCGAGAAGGCAACATACAAGTCCACTGGGCTATAGACCCATTGCTGGTAATATTTTTGAATGAGGAATTTGGCCTGTTTTTCTGGCTCGGTCTTGCTTTGGGATACTTGGCAGTGTTCAAACAGCATTTATTTGATAAAGCCGTTCTGAAGTATATCAGAGCACTTCTCGCTATATCGGCCTTGTCTTTCTTCGTGGTTTCTTCGGCTATACCGTTTCTGAACTTATTGCCGCGTTACTATATGTTCAGCGCAATTGTGAATGCTATTGCGATCGCTCTGGCGGCTCCGTCCCTTTTCAAACACGTACCCGCGCGCACAACCTTGCTCGCCCTGCTCACCCTTGCAGTAAGCATGGCTGCTTTAACTATCGAAAATAAAAATCCCATTGCGCTTGAGCGGGCACTGGTAGCCCATCTAGCGGCGAACCCCGACATGTACATTGTCAAATCACCGCCGACATTGGCGAACAATATGATAACACTTTCGGAATGGTACAAAGTAGCTAACGACCGCATAAGCGTGTCCACAAGAAATCTGATTGATAGGGGTTTGACCGGAAAACAAGCTTACACCGTGCATATACTGTCGACCGAAGCTGGCTATGACAAACGAGCAATGGCGGCAGAAATAGAAAGAAGGTTTGGCACCCAGCACGCCACCATTGTTGACCCTGGACAACCATGGCTTTCCCGCGCCCTCATATACATCCCGTATATTGATAGATTACCGCTCGATTTGAGAAAACGCCTGCTTAGCCCCAACGACACAGCTGTGCTTCTTCCTGAACCCATATCATCGCCATAAGGAGCCAGGTTCGGTCGACCGCCGTTTATTTCAACCGCTAACTATTTTGTAAAAACGCATGGCGTTTGGATAAACACGCTTTATGGTTTCCCTTACCCCCATTTCCCTGGATCAACGGCTTATGAGCAGCAAAGAAAATCAATCGCTACACTTTCTCACCCACTCGTCGAAAGATGCTGGCGAATGGCCTTTTTACCAGAACATGCGGCGCCCTGGAATTGCCGTTTCTGTTTTTGGAAATTCGGTATCACTCCAATACCCGCACAGGCTTTGGCTTTATATGATTGGTTGGCCGAGACTACTCCTGTCTGGTCTTGGGCTGGCACGCGGTTCTCTGGTGGCACTTAACGGCGACACCATTGTCACGGTTCATGACCATATTTTGCTTCTGGCCTATAAGTTTGCCCGCCTTTTTTCGGCAAACGCGCGGCAATACAAGCTCAAACTTGTACTTCATGGCTTCATATATACGCCTAGGTCCTCTTCCCTTCTGAACAATGCGCGCGGCCTGTATTTTCGTTTGCTGCTAAAAAACGTGGCAATGATTATATGCCATTCCAAATATGAAGTCCCTGCCCTTAAAAAACTGGTGGACCAAAGAAAAACGTTGGTTGAACCTGTCCATTACGGTATCGGCGAAGGCGACGTGATTAAGGAATGGCACCGCAGCTTTGCAGCAAAACAACAAGATGACCGCAAAAGCCCGTGCTTTTCAATTGTAACAGCAGGAAGGTCGTCACGCGATTATGCAACGCTAGTCGCTGCGGTTGAAAACCTACCGGGTACCGTTGCCTGTGACATTGTCTGCGACAATATCGCCACAGCGCCCGGCCATCTGAATTCTGACAAAGTGACCATCTACCGTTCCATTTACGGTGCTGCCTATACCAAAATGCTCATCGATGCTGACGTTGTGGTGATACCACTGGGCGAAGGCGAAATTTCGGCAGGACAAATGGTGCTATTGCATGCGCTTGCGGCTGCAAAACCCGTAATCATCACTGAAACGCCAACATCACGCGAGTATGTGGACCCGGGTGACCTAATAAAGCTGGTGGCACCCAATGACGCCGCTGCAATGCAGGGAGCGCTGGAAGAAATTCGCCGCCAGCTTCCGCTAAGCTATGAAAAACGCCGCCAATTGCGCTGCCTTTTCGAAGATCATTTTTCAGATCACGCGCACGGTCGGGCCGTGTTCAACAGTTACGAAAAATTCCTTTTTTAAAGGCTGAGCCGACCTGTCGTTTTTCCGGTAATATCGAGCATAAAAAAAGGCCCGCTGAAGCGAGCCTTTTTTGATCTTTTTTAACTGGCCGAAGCGTCAAACTTCAGCTGTTTCCTATGCTTCTGTCGACGTTGCAGCGGCAAATTCAGCTTCCGCCGTAGACATTGGACTTGCAGCTTCTGCCTTGGCTTGCGCTTCAGCAGTAATCTGATCACGGCGAAGTGCCTCATGGCGCAGCTTGTTAACAACCGCACCGGTACCAGCCGGGATGAGGCGACCAACGATCACATTCTCTTTCAGGCCAACCAGCTTGTCTTTCTTACCAGCCACAGATGCTTCGGTTAGAACACGCGTTGTTTCCTGGAAAGATGCCGCAGAGATAAAGCTGCGAGTTTGCAGACTTGCCTTGGTGATACCAAGCAGGATCGGAACGCCTTTTGCCGGCAAGCGACCTTCAGCTTCAAGCTTCGCGTTATTCTCTTCGAACTCTTCGCGCTCGATCAACTCGCCGAGAAGCATGGTGCTGTCACCAGAGGATTTGATCTCAACTTTCTGCAGCATCTGGCGAACAATCACCTCGATATGCTTATCGTTGATCTTCACGCCCTGCAGGCGGTAAACGTCCTGCACTTCTTTCACCAAATAGTTGGCAAGTGCTTCCACACCCAAAACCTGAAGAATGTCATGCGGGGCCGGGTTGCCGTCGATCAGATACTCACCCTGTTGGATGAAGTCACCTTCCTGAACAGCAATATGCTTACCTTTTGGTACCAGATATTCAACCGGCTCGCCGCCCTCTTCGCGTGGACGAATGCTAATCCGGCGCTTGTTTTTATAGTCACGGCCAAATTCAACGATACCGTCAATGTCAGCGATAACTGCATGGTCCTTCGGACGGCGGGCTTCGAACAATTCCGCAACCCGTGGCAAACCACCGGTAATATCCTTGGTTTTAGCAGCTTCACGCGGAATACGTGCAATCACGTCACCCGCCGTTACATGGCGCCCGTCTTCAACGGACAGAATGGCTTCCACAGATAGGAAATACCGGGCTTCAGTACCATTGGCGAGCTCAACAACATTGTCCTTGTCATCGCGCAGTGTGATACGAGGGCGCAAATCACCCCCCTTAGGCGCAGAACGCCAGTCGGTAACCATTTTCGATGCGATACCCGTACCTTCGTCGACAACTTCCTTAACGGAAACGCCTTCAACGAGGTCAACGTAACGAACAACACCAGACTGCTCTGTGATGATAGGAACAGTATAAGGGTCCCACTCAGCGAGCTTCTCGCCTTTAACAACCGCTTCGCCCTCATCCTTCATCAGGTGAGAACCGTATGCAAGGCGGTGTTTCGCCCGCTCGCGGCCTTCGTCGTCCAGAACAACAACTTCCATGTTGCGGCTCATGACAACCTTGCGGCCTTTGCTGTCTTCAATCACGTTGCGGTTGTCGATGCGAACTTTACCGTCTGCAGACGATTCGACTGCCGATTCAGCGTTCACCGTTGCAGCGCCACCAATGTGGAATGTCCGCATGGTAAGCTGTGTACCTGGCTCACCGATGGACTGTGCAGCAATAACCCCGACAGCCTCACCCATGTTAACAGGTGTACCGCGTGCAAGGTCACGACCGTAACAGGCACCGCAAACGCCGCCTTTGGTTTCGCACGTCAGAACCGAGCGAATTTTCACTTCGGCAAAGCCAGCAGTTTCAACCGCATCCGATTTAACTTCGTCAAGCAGCGTTGCTGCCTCGAACATCACTTCACCGGAAATCGGATCATTGAGTGCTACTGCAAGGCTACGACCAAGAATACGTTCAGACAAAGGCACAAGAACATCGCCGCCTTCTGACACTTCATTGATGGTGATTCCGCGCTCGGTACCACAATCATATTCAACGATCACGCAGTCCTGCGATACGTCAACCAGACGACGGGTCAGATATCCAGAGTTCGCTGTTTTCAATGCGGTATCGGCAAGACCTTTACGCGCACCGTGCGAGCTGTTGAAATACTCAAGAACTGACAGGCCTTCTTTAAAGTTCGAGATAATTGGTGTTTCAATGATCTCGCCAGAAGGTTTCGCCATCAAACCGCGCATACCTGCAAGCTGTTTCATCTGAGCCGCGGAACCCCGCGCACCAGAGTGTGCCATCATAAAGACGGAATTCAGGTCAGTTTCACGGCCATTTTCGTCAATTTCCGTGCGCTCCATACCCTTCATCATGGCGTCTGCTACTTTGTCACCGCACTGTGCCCAAGCATCAACAACTTTGTTGTACTTCTCACCTTGGGTAATCAAGCCGTCCTGATATTGCTCTTCATACTCTTTAACCAGCGCTTTTGTGCCGTCAACAAGTTCAATTTTTGCTGCCGGAATGATCATGTCATCTTTACCGAAAGAAATGCCGGCGTTACATGCGCGTTTGAAACCCTCGCCCATGATAGCGTCAGCAAATAGGACCGTCGTTTTCTGGCCGCAATGCCGGTAAACCACGTCAATCACTTCAGTGATTTCTTTCTTGGTCACCTGACGGTTGATTAGGTTATATGGTACATTGGCATGCAATGGCAGATGGCGTCCCAGAAGCATCCGGCCAGGCGTTGTTTCAACGCGTATGCTGGTTGGATTGCCTTCCTTATCGACGGCTGCGATACGCGCAGTGATTTTTGTGTGCAGCGTAATAGAGCCACCGTCCAGAGCAAACTGAACTTCATCAAAATCAGCGTAGGCTTTACCCTCGCCCACATCACCTTCGCGCTGCATGGTCATGTAATACAGACCCAGTACAATATCCTGCGATGGCACAATAATAGGTTTGCCGTTGGCAGGGCTAAGGATGTTATTTGTAGACATCATCAATACGCGTGCTTCAAGCTGTGCTTCGATCGACAGTGGCACGTGAACGGCCATCTGGTCACCGTCAAAGTCAGCGTTAAAGGCCGCACAAACCAGCGGGTGAAGCTGAATGGCTTTACCTTCAATGAGTACTGGTTCAAACGCCTGGATACCAAGCCGGTGCAAAGTTGGTGCCCGGTTCAACATCACAGGGTGCTCGCGGATAACCTCATCGAGAATATCCCACACTTCGCGGCGTTCTTTTTCCACCAATTTCTTGGCAGCTTTGATTGTTGTCGCGATACCTTTTTTGTCGAGGCGTGAATAGATAAACGGCTTGAACAACTCAAGCGCCATTTTCTTTGGCAGACCACACTGGTGCAGTTTAAGTTCCGGACCAACAACGATCACAGAACGGCCAGAGTAATCAACGCGCTTACCAAGCAAGTTCTGACGGAAACGACCCTGCTTACCCTTCAGCATATCGCTGAGAGATTTCAATGGACGCTTGTTCGCACCAGTGATGGTGCGACCGCGACGGCCGTTGTCAAAGAGTGCATCAACAGATTCCTGCAGCATCCGCTTCTCGTTACGGATGATGATGTCAGGCGCACGCAGTTCGATCAGGCGCTTGAGGCGGTTGTTCCGGTTGATCACACGGCGATACAGATCGTTCAAATCCGACGTTGCAAAGCGACCACCATCCAGCGGCACCAAGGGGCGCAGCTCAGGTGGGATCACAGGCACAACCAGCAGAATCATCCATTCAGGGCGATTACCTGAATCCATGAAGGCTTCGATAACCTTCAGGCGCTTAACAATTTTCTTCGGCTTCAGCTCAGATTTGGTTTCAGCCAGATCAACAAGAAGTTTCTCGCGCTCGCCTTCCAGATCAACAGATTCCAGCAGTTTACGGATCGCTTCAGCGCCAATGCCGGCTGTGAAACTATCTTCGCCGTATTCATCCTGCGCTCTGTAGAAGTCTTCTTCATTGAGAAGCTGGAACTGCTTGAGCGGCGTCAAACCAGGTTCAACAACCACATAATATTCAAAGTAAAGAACCCTCTCGAGATCCTTCAAGGTCATATCAAGCAACAGACCAATCCGGCTTGGCAGTGATTTCAGGAACCAGATATGGGCAACCGGTGCAGCCAGGTCAATGTGACCCATGCGCTCGCGGCGAACTTTCGACAGCGTAACTTCAACGCCGCATTTCTCGCAGATAATTCCGCGATACTTCATGCGTTTGTATTTACCGCACAGGCATTCGTAATCTTTGACAGGGCCAAAGATACGCGCACAGAACAAGCCGTCTTTCTCGGGCTTGAATGTCCGGTAGTTTATTGTTTCCGGCTTTTTGATTTCACCAAAAGACCATGAGCGAATCCGCTCAGGTGACGCGATAGATATTTGAATCTGATCAAACGTCTCAGGTTTCTGGTTCGGGTTGAAGTATTTCATCACTTCTTGGTTCATGTCCGGCGTCTTTCTTCAAAGTGCGATCTTAAAGGTGATCGCCATCCTGAAAATCAGTGCCTGCCGCCAAGCAGGCTGGACCGAGAACAAGCTCTCGGTCCGGCTAAAGGGTCAGACCCTAATCGTCAGTTCCCGCAATCAATTCCACATTCAGACACAGGGACCTCATTTCCTTCACAAGAACGTTGAAGGATTCTGGGATACCCGCCTCGAAGGTGTCATCGCCGCGTACAATTGCTTCGTACACTTTGGTTCGGCCCTGCACGTCATCTGACTTCACAGTCAACATTTCCTGCAATGTATAGGCTGCACCGTATGCCTGAAGTGCCCATACTTCCATCTCACCGAAGCGCTGACCACCAAACTGGGCTTTACCACCAAGCGGCTGCTGGGTAACAAGGCTGTAGGGGCCAATTGAACGGGCGTGGATCTTATCATCAACCAAGTGGTGCAGTTTGAGCATGTAGATATAGCCCACTGTCACTTTACGGTCGAATTTATCGCCGGTACGGCCGTCATAGAGACTAACCTGACCAGAACTATCAAGACCCGCTTTATCAAGCATCGTAACGATATCTGCTTCAACGGCACCGTCAAACACAGGTGTGCCCATGGGAACACCGTTTGTCAGGTTACCGGCAAGCTCGATGATCTGATCATCGTCAAGTTCTTCGATTTCTTCACCGTACTGTTCGGCGCCGTAGATATCTTTAAACTTGCCGCGGAAATCATCCATGTTGCCTTCGCCGTGGCGGTAATTCTCAAGCATGGTATCGATTTGACGACCCAAACCACGAGATGCCCACCCAAGGTGCGTTTCCAAAATCTGGCCCACGTTCATCCGCGATGGCACACCAAGCGGGTTCAAAACCACGTCAACCGGGGTTCCGTCCTCAAGGTGCGGCATGTCTTCTTGCGGCATAATACGCGAGATCACACCCTTGTTGCCGTGACGGCCTGCCATTTTGTCGCCGGACTGAAGCTTACGCTTCACAGCAACAAAGACCTTAACCATTTTCAGCACGCCAGGAGGAAGCTCGTCGCCGCGCTGCAGTTTGTCGATCTTCATGTCGAAACGGCTTTGCAATTGTGCACGGCTTTCATCGAACTGCTTACGCAGTGCTTCGATATCGCTCATGGTGGCATCGTTGCTGACGGCCAGATCCCACCATTGAATACGCGGCAATTCTGCCAGGTTTTCATCGGAGATTTTGGTGCCTTTTTTCATGTCTTTGTTGCCAGACGAAACCGTCTTGCCAACCAGCCATGGCTGCAGGCGACCGTAGATGCTGCGCTCAAGAATTGTGCGTTCATCTTCGCGGTCTTTTGTCAGGCGGTCGATTTCTTCCCGCTCAATGGTCAGCGCGCGTTCGTCTTTGTCGACACCGTGGCGGTTAAACACACGAACTTCAACAACAGTTCCAGCAACACCCGGCGGTAACCGCATGGATGTGTCACGAACGTCAGATGCTTTCTCACCGAAGATGGCACGCAGAAGTTTTTCTTCCGGTGTCATCGGGCTTTCGCCTTTTGGTGTGATCTTACCAACTAGAATATCACCAGGGTGAACCTCAGCACCGATATAAACAATACCGGCTTCATCTAGGCTTTTCAGACCTTCTTCACCCACGTTTGGAATATCACGAGTGATTTCCTCTGGGCCAAGTTTGGTATCACGCGCCATCACTTCGAACTCTTCGATGTGAATGGAGGTAAAGACGTCCTCTTTAACGATCCGCTCTGAAATCAGGATCGAATCCTCGAAGTTGTAACCGTTCCAAGGCATGAAGGCGACAAGCGCGTTCCGTCCAAGTGCCAGCTCACCAAGCTCGGTAGACGGACCATCACAAATGATGTCGCCTTGCTTGATCAAGTCACCCACTTTTACCAGCGGACGCTGGTTAATGCAGGTGTTCTGGTTTGAACGCTGGAATTTCTGCAGCGTGTAGATATCAACGCCGGATTTACCAGGGTCAACTTCTTCAGTTGCCCGGATCACGATCCGTGTTGCGTCTACTTGCTCAACCACACCAGTTCGGCGAGCGGCAATGGCGGCACCACTATCGCGGGCAACCACAGATTCCATGCCGGTTCCAACATACGGCGCTTCAGCACGTACCAATGGCACGGCCTGACGTTGCATGTTTGATCCCATCAGGGCCCGGTTCGCATCATCGTTTTCCAGGAACGGAATAAGCGACGCGGCAACAGATACTAACTGCTTGGGCGATACGTCCATCAGGTTAATCAGGTCAGGGCGTGTCATCACAAACTCGCCGTTTTGGCGACAAGACACCAGATCATTGGCGAAGGTACTATCTTCGTTCAGCGCGGCGTTTGCTTGCGCAACGGTGTATTTGGCTTCTTCCATTGCAGACAGATAAATAACCTCATCGGAAACCTTGCTGTCTTTCACTGTCCGGTACGGGCTTTCGATGAAGCCGTATTTGTTAACCTTCGCATAAGTCGCCAAAGAGTTAATCAGACCAATATTTGGACCCTCAGGTGTTTCAATAGGGCAGATACGACCATAGTGCGTCGGGTGAACGTCACGAACCTCAAAGCCCGCGCGCTCGCGGGTCAAGCCGCCAGGGCCAAGCGCTGACATGCGGCGCTTGTGGGTAATTTCGGAAAGCGGATTGGTTTGGTCCATAAACTGCGAAAGCTGCGAAGAACCGAAGAACTCGCGAACAGAAGCCACAACCGGCTTGGCATTGATCAGGTCATGCGGCATCACGGTGTCGATATCGACAGATGACATCCGCTCACGGATCGCGCGTTCCATACGCAGCAAGCCAATACGGTATTGGTTTTCCATCAGCTCGCCAACAGAGCGAACCCGGCGGTTACCAAGGTGGTCAATATCGTCGATATCGCCCTTGCCGTCTTTCAGCTCAACCAGCGTCTTAACGGTTTGAAGAATATCTTCGCGTCGCAGCGTGCCAACGGTGTCTTCACACTCAACGTTCAGGCGCACATTCATTTTCACCCGGCCAACATCTGACAAGTCATAGCGCTCAGGGTCAAAGAACAGACCGTAGAACAATGTATCAGCAGTTTCCTTGGTTGGTGGCTCGCCAGGGCGCATCACTTTATAAATCTCAGCGAGCGCACCGTCGTGGCTTTCAACTTTGTCAGCCATAACCGTATTACGGATGTAGGAACCAATAGACACGTCATCAATATCGAGAACTTCAACTTCATCAGCGCCGGAAGCGGTTAAGGCTTCGACGATTTCTTCTGTTAGTTCCTGACCAGCTTCCACATAAATGGCGCCAGTTTTTGCGTTGATCACATCTTTTGCTGCAAAACGGCCCAGGATCTGGTCGTCCGGCACCAAAATGGCTTCAACGCCGCCTGTCTCAAGTTTCTTGCCGAGACGCGGGGTAATTTTCTTGCCGGCTTCAACAACAACTTCACCTGAATCCGCATCAACAAGATCGAACACAGGTTTCTGGCCGCGCCAGCTATCAGCACGGAAAGGCATGCGCCATCCGCCTTCTGCACGGCGGAAAGCAACAGTGTTGTAGAAATACGAAAGAATATCTTCTGCAGTCATGCCCAGCGCATACAACAGGGTTGTTGCAGGCAGCTTGCGGCGGCGATCAATACGAACATTGACGATATCTTTGGCATCAAACTCAAGGTCGAGCCAAGAACCACGGTACGGAATCACGCGGGCAGAGAAAAGAAACTTGCCTGAGCTATGAGTTTTACCGCGGTCATGGTCAAAGAACACACCGGGCGAACGGTGCATTTGGCTTACGATCACCCGTTCGGTTCCGTTAATTACAAACGTACCGTTATCGGTCATCATTGGCAGGTCGCCCATATAGACGTCTTGCTCTTTAATATCGAGAACCGATCTGGCTTCTGTTTCCGGGTCAACCTCGAAAACAATCAGGCGCAAAGTAACACGCAGAGGTGCAGCATAGGTCATATCGCGCTGCTGGCACTCTTCTACATCATACTTTGGGTCTTCAAGCTCATACTTTACGTATTCCAGCGAGGCCGTATTGGAAAAATCCTGAATTGGAAAAACGGATTTCAATACTTTCTCTAGACCAGATTTCAAACGCTCTTCCTCAGAGGCTCCTGCCCTGAAGAATTGATCGTAAGACTGCCGCTGAACCTCGATAAGATTCGGCATTTGGCTCACTTCGATAATGTGACCAAAATCCTTACGTACGCGCTTACGACCGGTAAATGAAGTCGCCATGCTTCGCCCTCGTTTCTTAAAATTCACCATTCCAGTCACATTTCGCCTGACCGGGCTGGCTTTCAATCAAAATTCAGGGAGAGAAATTCACCCTAAACCTATGAAATTATTAAATTTTACGTTCCACCAAAAAATCAATGGACGATCGTCAGGCCTGCAATTTACTGTCCGCTAGCCCAAGGACGCCGAAAGGCCGGGTGCGCAAACGCACCCGACCTACGGTTAGTATAGCTCAAGAAATTACTTGAGCTCAACTGATGCGCCGGCAGCTTCAAGCTTAGCTTTAATTTCTTCAGCTTCAGCTTTTGGTGCAGCTTCCTTAACTGTCTTAGGCGCGCCTTCAACCAAATCTTTGGCTTCTTTGAGGCCCAGGCCAGTAATGGCGCGTACTTCTTTAATGACGTTGATTTTCTTTTCGCCCATGGCGGTCAGAACAACATCAAATTCGTTTTTCTCTTCTACAGCTTCAGCAGCAGCACCAGGTGCAGCAGCGGCAGCAGCAGGTGCAGCAGCAGATACGCCCCACTTCTCTTCAAGAAGCTTAGAAAGCTCAGCAGCTTCCATAACAGTCAGGGCAGACAGATCTTCAACTAACTTTGCGAGGTCAGCCATTTCATTTACTCCATATAGAACGGTCCCAATCCGGGGTTCCGCGTTTCACATTGCATTTACCTCTCGGGTGGCCACAGCGGCTTCCCGAGATTTAGTTAAGCTGCGTCTTGGCTTCCGTAAGCACCAAAGACCCGGGCCAATTGACCCGCCGGAGCTTGTGTAACGGACGCGAGCTTCTGAGCAGGAGCTTGTAGGAGACCCACAAGTTTGCCGCGAAGTTCGTCGAGTGATGGCAGTTCAGCCAGTGCCTTGACACCTGATTGATCCAGTACAAGTGAACCCATTCCACCGCCAAGAAGACGAAGCTTTTCGTTTCCTTTAGCGTATTTTGAAAGGGTTTTTGCTGCTGAAACAGGGTCGTTGGCGTAGCCTATTGCCGTCGGTCCGGTAAACAGTTCCGATATGCCTTCGTAGTCGGTGCCTTTAAGCGCAAGACGAGTCAGCCGGTTTTTAGTTACCTTAAGGTTTGCACCTTGTTCACGCATCTGCGAACGCAGGTCAGTAATCTCCGAAACAGTCAAACCGTCATAGTGCACTACGACAACTGAAGCTGCTACTGAGAAAACCTCGTGCAAGGATGTAACCATTTCCTGCTTTTCGGCTCTTTCCACTTTTTTCGTCTCCGACTTTGAAAACCTTCCGCTTTGAAACAAAATATCAAAGCGTCCAGTTCTCGTTCATTTGAGCCGTGCCTTACCGATAAACCGGCAAGAACACTCCCCTGTCCAGGGTGCAGGACGGATACATCCGTTCCCGTTGGAACCGCGTCTATTGCCGGAGGACCATCAGGTCATTTTGGCAATAATTCCTTACCCCATCTCATGCAGGCCATAACGTCGCGACGGCCAATTCTTTTAAACCAGGGTGGTCAAACTACTAGCAACACACACCTTGGCACCTGCAATCTCGGACAGTTACTGACACCCGGGCAAAACAACCGCCCGAATGATTGCGCCGGCGGGTAAGCCGGCACAAATTCTTTAGCTTGCTTCCATGGAAGCAATATCAATTTTAAGGCCAGGACCCATTGTCGACGTAAGACCAATACGCTTAACGTAAGTGCCCTTGGCGCCTGTTGGCTTGGCTTTGATTACCGCAGTGATGAACGTTGACGCATTTTCAGTAATCTGGTCTTCACTGAAGCTCACTTTACCAACGCCGCCGTGGATGATACCCGCTTTTTCAACGCGGTACTCAACCTGACCAGCTTTAGCCGCCTCAACCGCGCCCTTAACATCCATAGTAACGGTGCCAAGTTTAGGGTTAGGCATCAGGCCTTTAGGGCCAAGCACTTTACCCAAGCGACCAACTACACCCATCATATCCGGGGTTGCGATCACACGGTCAAAGTTCATGTTGCCCTTTTGAACGTCTTCCATCAGGTCCTCGGCGCCGACGATGTCTGCGCCTGCTGCAGTTGCTTCTTCAGCCTTGGGGCCGCGCGCAAAAACCGCAACACGCAGTGTTTTACCGGTGCCGTGCGGCAGGTTAACAACGCCGCGAACCATCTGGTCAGCGTGGCGAGGGTCAACACCCAGATTCATAGAAACTTCGATTGTCTCGTCGAACTTAACAGTCGAGCGTGTTTTCAATTCTTTAACAGCATCCGCAACGGTGTAGAGTTTTTCGCGATCCAGACCGTCAGCGACTTTTTTCAATCGTTTTGTAATTTTTGCCATCTGACTAGCCCTTCACTTCGAGACCAATGGAGCGCGCAGACCCTTCGATGATCAGCATGGCTGCATCGATGTCGTTGGCGCTCAGATCAACCATTTTCGCTTCCGCAATTTCCTTAATCTGTGCGCGGGTCACAGAACCAGCCATCGCACGGCCAGGCTCTGCACCGCCAGATTTAAGACCAGCGGCCTTTTTCAGGAAGAAAGACGCAGGAGGCGTTTTAAGTTCAAATGTAAAAGACTTGTCTGCATAGATAGTAAATATGGTGGGGCAAGGCTGACCTGGCTCCATCTTCTGGGTCTTTGCATTAAAAGCCTTACAGAATTCCATAATATTGACGCCGCGCTGACCGAGCGCAGGACCAATAGGGGGTGACGGGTTGGCTTGGCCAGCCGGCACCTGAAGCTTCAGATAACCAGTAATTTTCTTCGCCATTTCAATTCCCTTTCAAACAACATTCTGTCTTGCGACATTTGGGCATGCGCCCATTTTAGGGTGCGCGGTGCGGCCAATGGCGGGCCTCCCGCACGGGTTCATCCGGAGCTACGCTCCAAATTTTCTTCATTCGGGGCTTAACCCCAAATTCTTACGTAATTTTTTCAACCTGCGCATATTCCAGTTCAACTGGTGTTGCGCGACCGAAGATAGAAACAGATACTTTAAGGCGAGCCTTATCTTCATCAACATCTTCAACCGTACCGTTGAAGCTGGAGAAGGGGCCGTCGGTGACCTGAACTTCTTCGCCGATTTCGTATATAATATTTGGACGTGGGCGCTCAACGCCTTCCTCAACCTGATTAAGGATGCGAGCTGCTTCCGCGTCGGTGATCGCGCATGGCTTACCCTGTTGACCCAAAAACCCGGTTACTTTCGCATGGCTGTTTGCCAAGTGATATGTATCGTCGGTCAGAATCATTTTAATCAGGACATATCCCGGGAAGAATTTCTTCTCCGACGAGACCTTTTTGCCTTTGCGAACTTCAATCACTTCTTCGGTCGGCACGATCACTTCATCGACCATCGCATCAAGACCCTGCTGAACAGCCTGCTCCTTGATCGCGTTAGCAACCTTATTCTCGTAGCCCGAGTAAGCGTGGATAATATACCAGCGAGACTTGCTCACATTATTCTCCGAAACCAAGTAATGTTTGAACGCCTGCATTCAATAAAAAATCGATGCCAAGGAAGAAAATAGCCATAATCACAACCATTATGAATACCATCACAGAGGTGATTCCCGCTTCTTTCGGCGTCGGCCAAGTAACCTTGGAGCCCTCACGGCTCACTTGCCGGACAAATTCAGCTGGATTAGTTTTAGCCATAGTCCTTGTCCTCTATCCGCTCAACAAGCCCGCGGTCAAATATAAAAACCGCAGGCTAAACAAACCTTTAACTCTTTTCGTCGCCGAAACGACACATGGCCGAAACGACACATGACCCACGACCTGGCAGGGGCGGAGGGACTCGAACCCACGGCACCCGGTTTTGGAGACCGGTGCTCTACCAACTGAGCTACGCCCCTAAAGCCGGATCGGTCATGTTCATGAGG
>JAJFIU010000131.1 GCA_021774695.1 Alphaproteobacteria bacterium
CCCATCCTTTACCTCCTAAAAAGCGTATTTTTTCGCCTATTCACACAATCTACTCCGCCGCTCGCAGCATAATCCGCCGCCTACGGTAGGTGATGCGGCCACTTTCGCGGTAGGTAATTGAAATAGCACCAAATGCCAGCGCCAGCGCGCGGCGTTCGGCGCTGATGTCAAAATGCTCGCGGTGGGTGCCGCCGTATTGCAACCACTTATGATCGATCCCCAGTTGGGTTGCCATCGCCAGCAATTCTTCACCGCTATCGGCCAGCATATGGTTCATCCACAGGCCGTGGAACGGGATCATTGCATCATCCACATAAACCGCCATTCAAGGTTCCGCCTTAACCATGCGCCAACGCCTTACGCAGTGCGCCGTAATTGGTAAAACCCAGCTGCGCCTCGACGGTTTCGGCCCATTTCTGCTCCAGTTTCTGCACTGTAACTTCGCTCATTTTATTTTTGTGGCCGCCCACGGTGCCGGTTTTCACTTTACTGGAACCAGCGCCCGCAGGTAGTCGCAACGCGGCACATCGTTTTTCGGCCAAAGGGTGATCATCAAATTGGTTTTCATGAGCTTTCATGAAGGAAAAATGCGCTTGTTTGGTGGCAATTTCAACGGCGTCTGCATCGTCACACCCCATGAAACCTGCCACCCTTTGCACGGCGGTGGGCAAATCCTCTTTCATATCCTCAAAGGTAAGCGCCAGCATATTATTCTGTTCGTGCACTTGCCACCAACTGATCAGGTGAGACCAATAGTCCCGCGGCGCGGGACGCCCGAGGAAAAATTCCTGCACAAATTCATCGATGGAAACCGCGTCCCGCTCCAAAATCCAACCATTCATAAAATTATAGAAGGAAACGGCCGTATCCTTCGGGTCGCGCACCACCCAAATGTAGCGCGCACCTTTGGGCACAGCGTCGTAATCATGGTGGGTTTTATAGGCTCTGGGTTTGGCTTTCTGTTCGCCGACGATGTCCCAGCCCACATCGTAAGCCAGTTCAATCCACGGCACCACATCGGTTATCTCGCCGAAATCCATATCGCCGCTGGTGCGCAGGCCGTGGACAATTTGCTGCATCCAGGTAGTGCCTGCTTTGGCATAGGTGGAGATAATCACATCGTCAGCGCGCGGCACAAAGGCATCAGCATGGGCAATGCCCTCATCACTGATGAAATGCTGCATTTTACTAATGTATTCAACAACGCTGCTGGCTCGTTTCAACTCAGTCAACCACACACTCCCTCGACTGCATCAGAGAATAGACATGCCGTATTGCCTTTGTCCAGAAACAGGGCGTTGGCTGTGGGCACGGGCCAAAGAAAAAGGCCGCCGGAAACCCGGTAGCCCTCAAAATTGCAATTCTTTCAACATCCGTTATTCTCCACTCTGGATAATTACTGAACGCCAAAAAGACACATATCTCTAGGCACTAAAGACCAAGACTGGTTCGTGGGTTTGGTCGATGTTTTTGGGATATGACCAATGTTTTTAGTACTTTAAAATAGCCTTTATAATTTACAGCTTGGATTGGGAAATGAAGACAAAGTACAAAAATATCTATCTACTTTTTATATGGATTTCAGCAAGCGCCCTAACCACAGAGGCTATTGCTCAAGATTATGTATGTCTTTCACATGCTGATACTTCACTGTCAAAATACTTTGGGCGCTGGTCGGTAAAGTGGCGATATCGTTCTTCACCCGGTGAATATGTTGACACAGATTCAATCTCGGCCATTGAAACAGGACTTAATGGGTGTGCTTTGAAAGAAACTTTTGAAGGAATGCGAGGTGATGAGCATTATTTTTTTGAATGGACACTAACGAAACGTGAAAACGGTAATTACAGTGGAGTTTGGTTTGACTCGTCTCATGGCGATTTCCTCAAGTATTCGCATCTTGAGGGCACCAGACAATGGCCAATCCAACTTGTCTGGACACATATGAATGGCCGTTTACAAACGAGGCTTCGGTACAGTGAAATTAAAAATGATCAATTTTCGATTGTGCGGCATCTCTCTACGAATGGAGGTAAAGATTGGGTGCTGACGAGCCGGGCAGAATACCAACCTTCCCAAAACGGTAGCAACATGAACCCGAAATAATACTACCAACATAAACCGCTACCTGGTGTTAGTAGCGCAATCCAAACATGGAGCAAGTATAAAAAAAGGCCGCCGGAAACCCGGCAGCCTTCAAAATTCTTGCTGAATTGATCTCGTACTTAACGAGAGTAAAATTCCACAACCAGATTAGGTTCCATGATCACAGCGTACGGAACTTCATCAAGGGTTGGTACGCGCACGTAAGTGGCTTTGTAGCCTTCAACCGCAACATACTCAGGATGCTCGCGCTCAGGGCTTTGGCCAGCTTCGATAACCATCGGGATACCGCGGGCTTTTTCGCGTACTTCAACCACATCTCCAGCCTTCAGCTGGCGAGACGGGATGTTACAGCGTGTGCCGTTCACGAGCACATGGCCGTGGCTGACAAACTGGCGGGCACCAAACACAGTTGGTACAAATTTGGCGCGGTAAATAAGTGCATCAAGACGGCACTCAAGAATACCAACCAGGTTTTCACCGGTGTCGCCCTTGCGGCGCACAGCTTCGTCGTAATAACGACGGAATTGCTTTTCGGTGATGTTGCCGTAATAGCCTTTCAGCTTCTGCTTAGCGCGCAGCTGAATGCCATAATCAGACAATTTGCCTTTACGGCGCTGACCGTGCTGGCCGGGGCCATAATCACGACGGTTTACCGGAGACTTGGCACGGCCCCAGATATTTTCGCCCATACGGCGATCAATTTTATACTTCGCTTGGATACGCTTGGTCATGCGAATCGCTCCTTTTTGTAAGCGCCACGAGCGTGTGCAGACCGAAATCGATAAGGCACTATGTTGCTCGCGCGGACAGGGTCACTATTGCCCTGACCATTCATTAATTAGCGCGGGATATAGGGCTAGCGCCCCGAAGTCAACGGAAAAGTGGCTTTTATATTTGATATTCAGCGGTGTAGGTAACACCAGCCGACAGGTTTGCTGGCACGGCCACATCCATGAATTTGGGATTGGCCAATTTCAGGTTAGCCATCAGCTCAATATATTCGGCCCGGTTGTTGACCTGAAGCCGAGGGTTAAAGCGCCTTTCCTCGGCGATGCGGCTTTCATTCATGCCGCGGTAATCATGCCCCGGATAGACCACCGTGTCGTCTGGCAGGGTCAGCAATTTCTGGTGAATACTATCATACTGCACCCCGGCATCCCCGTTTTGAAAATCGGTGCGACCGCTGCCGCGAATAAGTAGCGTATCGCCGGTGAACACCATGGCTTTGCCGTCCGCTTCCAGAAAAAAGCTGAAGCTGTCATCGGTGTGGCCCGGCGTTGCAATGGCCTTCAGTGCGTGGCCTCCAAACTCAATCGCCTCACCGTCGTTGACGAACTGGTCAATGCCCGACGCGCTGGACCCGGCACCATGGATGGAGCGCGCACCAAAGGTTTCACGCAACGCACCAAGCCCGGTGACATGATCTGCATGCACATGGGTGTCGATCCCGAATTTCAGCTTAAGGTCCAGTTCCTTGAGCAACTGCACATAAAGCGGCATTTTCTCAACTACCGGATCGATAATCACCGCTTCCCGGCTCTGTTCGTCACCCAACAAATAGGTGTAGGTCCAGGTTTCATGGTCAAATAACTGTCGTAAAATCATGACGGTACCTCTGATTTGTTGTTCCAGGGCATGCGTGCGAGCATCATGCCCATGGCACACGTATCGGTCAGCCCAGCAAACACAAGGCCGGCCCCAACAAACGCCGACAATGCGATAAACGCAGGGTGAAGGATTGCAGCTAACACCGCGCCGACAAGCACGAGTGATCCTGCCGCGATACGCACCTGACGCTCAAGCGACATGATATTTTGGCCGCGCACGATTTTCATATCAAGCGTTTCGCAGGCATCTGTTCCACCTTCAACAACAAAAACGGTTTTATCGGTCGTAGAGGCCAGTTTCTCGGCTGCCTTCTTGGCTCGACCACCGCTTTTGCACAGGACGAAAATCTGATCATGGCTGCCTGCCGACTGCACGATCGTTTCCGGGTTAAATTCTTGTAATGGATAGAGTTTTGCGCCGTCCACATGACAGGCTGCATATTCCGCAACAGTGCGTACATCTATGACAAACAGGTTTGGATCACGGGTTCTCGCATGATGAAAGGCATCCGCAGAAATAAAATTAATATCCATCTTTCAATACTCCTTATGCATATTTTGAAATCAACTTGCCAAGCTCCGCCGCTTCGTCCGCCTCACCAGACCGAATATGCTCTTCAATCATACAAGCAAGCATCGTGTGCCCAGCTTTATCGAGGGCCTTGCGCGCGGCACTCATTTGCTGTGCCACCTGTTCGCAGTCTGGCGTGTCGACCGCCATCATTTTCTGAATGCCACGAACCTGCCCCTCAATGCGGGCCAGTCGATTGAGCATGGCGACCTTGTCCTTTTCACTGATCAATTCAATATCTCCAATACTATACCCCCTATAGTATAATAATAGAGATACAAACTTTCAAGGGCAAGATGTTAAAATATACAAATCTAAGGAACTGACTCCCAATTTAAGAAACAGTGGATGGGCATGAACGAAGTAAATCGTCCTGATTTAACTTCTAAAATAGCCAAAAAAGACGAAAAATGAAAATCTAGACGCCGTTTTTTGGAATCAAACTGGCTGTTTTTGGAATCGAACACAGCGTTTTCAGAAAAAATTAGCCGTTCCTGCAATCTTTCGCGCTAGCTACCGTTGAATAAGAAGACACGCCGTAGGGAACCAAATAGGTCAACACAATCTTTAACCAGTCGATCGGGATGCTGCCGACAACAATCGCCTGCCACTGATTAATCAAACACAGCAAGGTACCGACGACCGTAGCAACAAATACCGCCCTCTTAACAGTTGACTGCAAAAACCAATCGCTCAGAAAACTAGTCTCATCGTTTGTCATTCTCTAAATCTTCTAATCAGGCTAGAGGTGTCATTTCGGTTGCCGCCCATTTCCTGAACTTCGGCGTAAAACTCGTCCACTTGGCCGGTGACCGGCAGCGTGATACCCATCCGCTCGGCTTCCGCGAGCACAATACCTAAATCCTTGCGCATCCAGTCGACAGCAAAACCAAAATCGAACTTGCCGTCGATCATTGTTTCAGCCCGGTTGTCCATCTGCCAGCTTTGGGCCGCACCCTTGCTGATCACCTCAACCACCGCTTTGGCGTCAAGCCCGGCTTCCATGGCAAAATGGAGTGCCTCGGCCAAGCCCTGCACCACACCTGCAATACAAATCTGGTTGACCATCTTGGCCAGTTGCCCAGCCCCCGAGCCACCAAGCAGCTTCACCGTTTTTCCGTAAGCTTCCATGATCGGCGCAGCCGCTGCAAAATGCGCCGGGTCGCCGCCGCACATAACGGTTAAAACGCCATTGACCGCGCCAGCTTCGCCGCCGGAAACCGGCGCGTCAATGAAGCCAATACCGTGTTTAGCCGCAGCAGCAGCCATCTGGCGCGCACAGTCCGCAGACGCTGTTGTATGGTCAACAAACACCGCCCCCTCTGCCATAGAAGAGAAGGCCCCCTCATCACCAGTGCAAATGGCCTCAACGTCTTTGTCAGCGCCGACACAGGCAAAAACAAAATCGGCATCCGCCGCGGCGCCCGCCGGAGTGGGGGCCACAAAAAATTCCTGTTCGCCAGTGCCCCCTGTGCTGTCAGTGCCCCCTGTGCTGTCAGTGCCAGCGTATTCGTCAAGCCAGGCTTCGGCTTTGTCGCCGCTGCGGTTATAAACTGTCACACTGTGGCCCGCTCGAGCCAAATGACCAGCCATTGGATAGCCCATGACACCAAGGCCGATGAATGCAACTTTTGCCATTAAATATCTCCCACAAACACTGAAAGCCGCACAGCATTAACAGCGCGGCCCTCATTGCTTAGGTGACCACAATAAAATTGTCCAGCCGCGACTTTTTGGCCGCCCGCTAGCACTAAGTCGACACTATATTGAAGGGCCAGTCGCCTCACTGATTTAATCTCGCGCTGGTGCTATAAAAAAATCACCATATAATCATTCTTTATCAGGGCGAGTCATTTAACAGTCGGGACCGAATAACCATGCAGACAGTGAAATTTTGGCTAACTTTTGTCGGTGCACTTTTGTTCGCCCTGATTGTTATCGGCTTTGGCTGGCAAAGAAGCAGCCTGCCTGTCATCGATGGCAGCTTCGTGATTAACGGCCCGGGCGACACCATCATCATCGCGCGCGACCAGCACGGCGTACCGCACATCGACGGGGCCAGCGACAATGATTTGTCCTTTGGTCTCGGCTATGTCCACGCTCAAGACCGCCTTTGGCAGATGGAAATGAACCGTCGCATCGGCAATGGCCGTGTTGCAGAGGTGTTAGGCCAAGCGGGCTTGGGTTTTGACAAATATTTCCGAACGCTGGGATTCACGCTGCGCGCAGAAACCGCGCTCGCCAGCCTACCGCCTGAGATTGTCAAAAATCTGGAACAATATGCCGCGGGCGTTAATGCCTATGTATCTGTTCACAAAGGCGCATTGCCGCCGGAGTTTAATTTAACCGGCGTAACACCAGAACCATGGACCCCAAGGGACACGCTGGTGTGGCAAAAAATGATGTGGCTTGACCTGTCAGCCAATGCCCGCCAGGAAATTGCCCGCGCACGGTTGCTGACCAAATTATCACCCGAACAAGTTGCAACCATCTACCCGTCCTACCCCGGGGATGAACCCAAGCCCTATCCCTCACTGTCATATCCGGCGTTGGCTTCACTCTACAGGGCTTCACCCATAATGGCTGCAGCTGCGGCACTCGGTGCTGAAAAACCAGCGGGATACGGCTCCAACAATTGGGTGGTATCTGGCGAACGCACCGTCAGCGGCAAACCCTTGCTGGCCAATGATCCACACCTGGGCTTGACCACGCCTTCCATATGGTATCTTGCCCGCCTGCATAACCGCAGCGACAACAGTAACATCGTCGGCGTTAGTTTCCCCGGTGCGCCCGGCATCGTATTGGGCCGCAACGACCATATCGCCTGGGGCTTCACCAACACAGCGCCCGATGTGATGGACTTGTTTGTTGAAAAGCTGGTCGGCAGTGACCGCTACCTAACACCCACTGGCCCGGTGGCATTTGAAAGCCGCGAAGAAATTATCAAGGTTAAGGGCGGCGATGATATTGTGCTTACTGTGCGGGAAACCCGGCACGGACCGGTGGTGTCTGATATCTACGGCGGCAGTGAAGACTTTCTGGACAAAGGCCATGTTGTCGCCCTTCAGTGGACCGCGCTGCTGCCCACTGACACCGGAGCCATCACTCTTCAAAGCCTGGGAACAGCCACCAATTTTGAAGAGTTTAAGGCCGCAGGCAGATTTTACGGCGGGCCTGAGCAAAATATGATTTACGCTGATACCGCTGGCAACATTGGCTATTATGCGCCCGCGCTGGTTCCGGTTAGGCATCCTGATAATGAAATTGGCGGCAGGCTGCCCTCGCCCGGCTGGGACGCCGTATACGATTGGCAACGCTTCCTGCCCTACGACAAGCTACCGACCCGCTTGAACCCGGATGGCGGCATTATTGCGACCGCCAATGAAAAAATCATTGATGCGGATTACCCGCATTTTATCACTGACGACTGGGCGCTGCCCTACCGCGGCAACCGTATCCGCGCGCAGTTAAAAGTGACCGAAAAGCACACGCCGCAAACTTTTGCCGATCTGCACGCTGACATTGTTTCTGACATGGCTCGTGATTTGACACCCTGGATTGTCGCTAATCTGGAAGATACGCCGGTCAAGTCGGCCTTGGCCGCATGGGACGGCACTATGGGCGCCGAGAAATCAGAGCCGCTGATATTCTATACATGGTTACGCCATTATCAGGCACTGCTGATGGCGGACGAATTGGGCGACTTATACGCCAGCTTTACCCGGCAGCGGCCACGCTTGTTAAAATCCAGTCTGTATTGGGCAGCAGGGGCGACAGAAACATCCGAAAATACCGGCGACAGCTGGAACACCGGTTATTATGCACTGCCGGTTCTGGAACAGAGCAGTTCACTGGCTTGGTGCGATGACATCACTACCGAGACAGAGACTGAGACATGCAGCGCGCTTACTAACCGGGCGATGGCGCTAACCATCGAAGAACTAACCGCCAATCACGGTGATGACATGCAGGCTTGGCACTGGGGAACCACGCACACCCTTCATCAAAGCCACCGGCCTATGAGCCAGATACCGGGCCTGAAAGACATTTTTGGGCTAACGGCATCAGTGCCGGGCGGGCGGTTCACGGTTAATGTTGCCGGTGTCAGCGCAAACCCCGGCAACCTGAACCAATCCACATTTGGCCCCAGCTACCGCGGTATATTTGACATGTCTGACCTGGAAAACTCGCTTTATATGCAGCCAACAGGCCAATCTGGTAATCCGTTTTCAAACCATTACGGCGACTTGTTCGAACAGTGGCGCAGCGTGTCTTATTTCAAGATATCCACCAAAACTAGCATTCCTGAAAATGCCGAAGGCGTTTTAACGCTCATTCCTTCGGAGCAATAAACCAACCGCATAAGCGGGTAGTCACCAATTTCTTGTAGATGGTACATTGCGGCTGTAGTGTTTCAAAATGAGGGAATAGTTGCGTCAATTCAGGGGGCCGCATGCTTAAAAGTTATTTTAACGTTGCTATAAGAATTTTCCAAAGAGACACGCTCTATAGCACTATCAATATCTTGGGTCTTGTTGTTGGCCTCGTGGTGTGCGTGCTTGTTATCCTCTATGGTCGCCATGAGCTAAGCTATGACAAATGGCTACCAAATTCAGGTTCAATATATCGCTACGAAGTAAGTTTGGGTAATCCGGGGCAGGAACTTGTCCACAATTCCACCTCACACCATGTTGTGCGCGGGTTGCTTTCAGACAGTTTTGAACAAATCCCATCCATCGTCAGAGTTATTGAAACTCCACTAATTATTGAAGCGCCGGACAAACGCCGCATTCCCTATACCGCCAGGTTTGTAGACCCCAACTTTTTTGAGGTCTTCGACTTGCCATTGTTAAGCGGCGACAAGAGTTCGGCGTTGGCAAATAATAACTCCCTCCTAATTTCCGAGGCTGTCGCTGATCTATTATTCGGAAACCAGAACCCCGTTGGCCAGACCCTCAACGCCAACAATATGCGAAATACCGACAATGATTTTAGGATAAAAAGGTCCGCAAAAAACCCCTTAATGGAAAGAGATTATGTCGTTTCAGGGGTGTTCCGCGATATCCCCAGCAATAGCCATCTGGCGTTTGATATCATAGCGCCCTTTGTCGACGGCGATGGTTTCGCGAGGTATTACGGAAACTGGTTCTTCCAACAAGACCGAGTGTATACTTATCTGAAGCTGGACTCTGTAGCGGATGAAAAAGAAATTTCTTCGCAATTGGCGGCGTTTGTTGACAAGTTTATTCCACCTCCAAAGGGCTACCCCGACTTAAAAGCAAGCGACTTGCACCAACCGAAGTTGGTTAACCTTCACGATATCCACTATGATGCAACTGGCCTAAATAGCATCAAAAGCCCCGGAGACATCCGGCGATTGTATGCGGCAATTGGCATCGCTGTTCTTATTCTGATCATTGCCAGTATCAATTTTGTGAATCTTACAGTGGCAAAGTCTACACTACGTTCCAAAGAGGTAGCTGTTAGAAAAATACTAGGTGCCAGCAAGCGGCAATTGATTGTTCAATTTTTAAGCGAAACCATGTTTTTCGCTTTTTTCAGCCTGTTCATCACGGTTGTTTGCCTCGAATTAATTGTTCCAGTATTTAACAATTTTGCCGGGATTACAGTAGCGTTTGAGCCGTTTAGCGACCCTAACCTAGCCACGGCATTGGTTTTATTGACGCTGTCCATGGGACTGTTAGGCGGCCTGTACCCCGCTTTCATTGTATCCCGCTACCGGCCTGGGAAAACTCTACAAACGGAACAGTCAAGTATGGCCAGAGGCAGCAAGACACTCCGCGCCGGATTAGTGGTTGTTCAATTTTCCATTGCTGTGACTTTAGGACTGATTGCTGTTACTTTTTACCAGCAGAATGACTTCATTGAAGCTACACCGCTGGGGTTTTCTCCTAAAAACAAGCTGATAATAGACAACATTAATGAACCAGCTTTTATAGAATACCGCGATGTAATCGCAAGAGAAATCAGGCGTTTGCCCGGTGTGAAAGCAGCAACGTTATCTGAAAAAATCCCAACTGACAATTTTCGCGTTGGTAGTGGAGGCAACGCTTCAATCGTAGGCGACCCCAGTAAAATATTACCTGGCGGTATTGGGTTGAGTGTTGATCACCATTTTTTGCAAGCCTATGATATACCGCTTGTCGCAGGGCGTTATTTTTCTGAAGAGTTTGCTCAAGACCAATATAGGCCACCTGTAGACCCTACAATTGCGACACCACTGGTTTCTGTGATTTGGAGTGAGACGCGTGCGCGACGTGTTGGCTTTAAAAATGCTTCTGACGCAATTGGCAAATATCTAGAAAAGTCGGGTAGCAGCGCCCCTTACGCAGTGGTAATTGGTATTGTTGCTGACGTTAAATATCGAAGCTTGCATAAACAAGTGCAACCGCAGAGTTATTTTGTTTCTCCCTACATCTTTGATAAGCTTACCTTGGCGTACGAGAGTGAGGATGTGCTTCCTGACGTATTGAAGGGAGTAGAGCAAATTTGGCAACGCTATACGCCTGAGCGCCCGCTTACCTATGAATTCCTCGATTCAGTAATCAAAAATAAGTATGAGACTGAAAAAAAGCAGGGCCAACTGATCGCCTTGTCTGCAGGTTTGGCCATACTGGTTGCTTGCATTGGCCTGTTTGCGATCTCGGTTCTGGTGAGCGAGCTTCGCTCTCAGGAGATCGTCATCCGCAGAGTGTTTGGGGCATCAACGCCGTCGTTAATTAAACTGTTGGTTACTCAGTTTTCTATTCCCATAGTGATTGCCAATCTGATCTCTTGGCCTTTGGGTTATTATTTCATGCGTCAATATTTGGACGAATACGCCCACAGGATAGACCTGTCTATATATGTTTTTCTTGGCGTGAGTTTGATCACACTGATTATCGGTTGGGGTACAATTGCATCGCATATTTTGAAAATGGTAAATTTAAAACCAGCAAATATCTTGCGCCACGATTAGTTGCACCAAATGTGAACCAGTTGTTAACCATCTGCTGCAATAGTGATCCGCAGCAGATGTGAAAAACAATTAAGCGGATATTTCCTTGGCGGGTAAGGACGAAAAACCAAGACCAATCATCAAAAAGGTGAAAAAGGTTCAGGGCGGCGGGCACCACGGCGGTGCCTGGAAAGTTGCCTATGCTGATTTCACCACCGCGATGATGGCGTTTTTTATGCTGTTGTGGCTGCTAAATGTGGCGCCGCCCGAAACCTTGGCTGGTTTGGCTGATTATTTCTCGCCGACGACAGCGGCGGTTTCCGGCAGGTCCGGCGTTGATGCGATCAACCCGCCTTCGGAGGATTCGACCGGTTCCAACCCCTCACCGACTGTCTTGATCTCTGATCCGGGCAGACCAAAATCTGGCCCGACAAGCGGCGAAAGTGACGGCGCAGATGCTGACGGTGGCGGCGACCCCAGTGTTCAGGATGTTATTGATCTTGCCAACCGCATTCGCGAGCAAGAAGATTTGGCATTCGAGCAAATGCAAGAGCAGCTGCGGCTTGCAATCCAGCAGTCACCAACCCTGTCTGACTTATCTGACCAAGTGATCATGGAGATCACCGAAGACGGCATGAAAATTCAGCTGATCGATAAAGACCGCCGGGCCATGTTTCGCCAAGGCACCAGCGATCTTTATAATTATGCCCGCGATATGATCAATGAAATCGGCGGTTCCATCCAAGACCTGCCAAACCGGGTAACCGTGCAAGGCCATACCGACGGCGGCAATTTCACTGGCCCGCAAGGCGGCAGCAACTGGGAACTCAGCGCAGGCAGGGCCAATTCCGCACTGAAGGTATTGGATAATTCCGGGGTCACTAGCGATCGCTTCTTCGAAGTGACCGGCAAGGCTGGTACCGACCCGCTTTACCCTGACCAACCAACGCGCAGTGAAAACCGCAGGATCACCATTCTGATACTGCGTGAAGCACCAGTTGTGCCCCCTAACCTTACGGGCGGTAACTAGCCAGCAACTAACGTCAACTAACCGGCAATCGCCTTTCCACTTGTTCAACTCAGTTGGGGTCGTTAACAATAACGATTGTTATAGACGGCAACCGAGGTCAGGCATCCGTGGAATTAATCGAACCTACTCTGCAAATGTGGCTAACCTTCGCAATCGTCGTCGCGGCGATTGCTGCTTATTCCTATGACCGAATTCCGCTGGAATTATCGTCCATTGCAACC
>JAJFIU010000132.1 GCA_021774695.1 Alphaproteobacteria bacterium
AACAGAACGTTCAGAACAGGCAGGACAAAGCAGGCAACGGCAACAGGCAACCTCGAGCCAACGCCGCGAGATTAACGCCGACACTGCTCGCCGCTCCAGCGCCGACGCACGTCGTAGGGATGCTGCACGCAGCAGTCAACAATCAACCCGCACAGATCGCCAACAAACGCGCCAAAGCGCTACTCAAGATGTCCGTCGGCGCGCAGTGGAACCAGCCAGACGGAGCCGGCCTCAAACCGCACGTCAGGATACTCGGCGTCGTGCGGTAGAACCTTCTCGACAAACTCAGCGCCAGGTAGCCGGCCAAAGCGCACGCCAGCGCGCCATTGAAACTGCGCGGCAAACCAGCCGCTCAAGTCGGCGCGGTGCAACCAGATATGATTTTGATGACGCGGCCCGCTATAACGGTACGCGCGCTCGCAGCGACGCGCGCGACGCGCAGATAGACCGTCGGCGCGACAGCGGCAGTTACAGCGACCGCAACAATCATCGTCGGGCCGATACATATCAGCCGCATGCACGCCGCAATAATTACCGGTCTTACCGGCCTTATTTCGGTTCTAATTTCTTCTTTGGTTTTGGTGGCTTTTATGGTGGCCCGAGGTATTCGATCAACTACGGCTATGGCAACGGCTATTGGCCATATTATGGGTCGTATTATAACGCCTATGATTATTATAGCTATTATAGTGACTGGCCATTCGCGCGTGGTTACTACGGGCACCGCGCCAGCTGGGCTTGGGCTCACCGTCACAATCACTATCATTACGGCGATTATTGCCCTGGTTTTGACGCTGATTATGGCCATCATTACGGCCACAGTAATTACCAGGCAACCAGCGGCGGTAATGTTGCCGGAACTTTGCTCGGGGCAGTTGTTGGCGGTATTATTGGCGCCGAAATTGACGGCGGGCGCAACAGAACTGCAGGTGCGGTTCTTGGTGCAGTTGTCGGTGCGTCGCTGGGTGATGCAGCTACCCTTGACCGCGGCGTTCAATATGCTGATCAACCAGTGGGCGTGCGCGAACCCTATTCGTCCAGCGCCCGGTTCGATGAAAACGGCCGTCATATCTATGAAACGCAGCCTTATCAGCCACCTGAGGAAGTCAGAACATGCATGCGTTATGAATATCGCCACGAAAGCTATGTATGCACCAAGTGGGAAGTTGAGTTTGTTTATGAAGACGACTAGCAGCTGCTAGTTACATATTGCACCAAAATACAGGCTGCCTTACGGGGCAGCCTTTTTTTTGCATTGGGAACTCTAAATTTGGGCTTAGTCGATAGCTAATGGAACGCAGTGAAATTGAGGTTTGAACTCTCAAATCAAAGTTGGCGCGCGGCAATAAACTGACAAATAGAAACAATAAACCCCGGCGAAAGCCAGGGTTTACAGAGTGTTATCTAATTGTTGTTTGTAAGCGATCGCCTTAGAGGCCACCGTCATCGGGTTCGTCAGGGTCGTTATTTTGCGGTGTATCGTGAGGTCCGGGGTCTCTATCATCGTAGCGCGTCGCATTATGATCAAACACAACCCGACTTTGGCTGCCGCTAAACATTATCACTACTGGCGCACCCTCAGGTAGTGGGCTGGTGTCCTGCTGGACAATACTGACCATCGCGCCGCTTTCCGTGCGGATCAGATATTCAAATCCGCCTTTTTTGCTGCCTGATTTTTCGATGCTACTGCCGATTAGGCCACCCAGAAGAGCGCCGCCTATAGCGCCAATTATATTTTCGGCGCCGCGTCCGCGGCCGCTGCCGATAGTGGAGCCGGCTGCTGCGCCGATACCAGCGCCTGCAACAGTGCCAACGCCAGAGTCTCTGCGCTGGATTTGTACCCAGCGGTAACTTTCAATGGTGCCGCGCTCAACACGGTTTACCTGTCCAACTGAACGACTGTCATAACTGTTCGGTGAATAACTGGTGCTGCAAGCACCGAGCATTAGTGCGACAGGGGCGGCGAGCATCAGGCCGGTTTTCTTTAATATCATCATACACTCCCAGTTTGCCGTTTGTTCCAAAGCTACCCTGAAACTGAAAAAGGGCAGCACCAAGGCAATATTCTGAACCTATTAAGGCATTGTAGGAAAGCGCCCCTGAACCACTCATGAACGGGAAACCGAAAATGTGCCCGAAAATAGGCCCGGAAACAGGCCTAGTGTAGGTCAGCTCAAAAAGTTAATTTCGGCAATAAAAAAGGCGACCAGAGCCGCCTTTCCTTAGTGGTCTAGAGATTCAGGTATTACCCGTCATGCACTTCAAGCGCTTTATCTATCAGGAAGGCAATATGGTCGCGGTGAGCGCGTGTTGCCGCATTGCCGCGCCACCGCGCCATGTTATTGCGGATGCTCTTCAGGTTTGAAAAGGCATTGGAGCGGGAAATATGGTCGTACTGCGGCATATTCAACAGGTTGACGAGGCCCTTAACATACATGATTTGCAGAATTTGTCGGTGGCTGTTAACCGCACCGCGGCTGTCGTCTTCAAAAACCGCGTCGGTGATGTCGCCCAGAACTTGTGTGACGCCGTAACCATTTCCGTAGAGTGCGCTATCGGTCATGCGCTGCATGGTCGCAGGGTGGAGAATATGATTAAGGATATCCGCCTGAATAATGGCAACCCGGCTATGCACTTTAGGGTCTTCGGTGGTGGCGCCGTGCAGGAAGCCGCGGTGTTGTATTGCAAGGTGGCGCAGCAACTGGGGGTCGGCGGCAAAGGCGTTGGGTGCAAAAATATAGTCACGCAACATTTTCATCGCCTGTTGTTGCTTGGCCTTTTCAACTGGTGTGTAGGGCGCTGCGGCACCTTCCTGGCCTGCGCGCGCTGTATCAACATAAACACCGCCGATGTAGCGCGATGCCACTCGGCCTTGCCACGCCATGTCAGCTGTCAGGATCAGGTAAGCATTACGGAGCTCCTGATAGCTACTACCGTCAGATGTAAATTTGGCCTTCAGCTTGCCCATGGCCTCACGGGACAGTTTGAGGCGGTCTTCAGCGAAGCTGACGGCATCGTCTGTCATGTCATAAACATTGACACGGGGGTCGATGCCTTTACCGGGGGCACGCATGTCGTCTGCGTCGTTGGCAAACCCCAGTGCCTTTTCTGTTGACCGAGCCAGCAACGCTGCGCGCGCCTTGGGGTCGTCCATGGCGGGGTCATAACCAAACTTGATGGCCCAATAGTCATAGGCACCCGGTTTAACCGAGTAAAAATGGGCTTGTTTTTCGCCGGGAGGTGCAAAGTTGATCGCGGGATAGTCCATGACAGAGCCAGACAATCCGTCTTCCTGCGCCGAAATATCGTGGGCGGTTGCGTAGGAACGGGCGTAGGTGCCCTTCATATTATGGTTAAGCCCCAGCGTATGGCCGACCTCATGCAAAATCAGATAATAGAGCGACTCTTCTATCATGGTATCGGTGACGTCGACGCTTTGGTTCATGACAGCGGCAAGTGTCTTGCCCAACATGGTATTTTGCTGCAAGTGTGCGCCGAGATTGCAGTTGCGGCTGTGGCGTGTGAGCATGGACATGAAATCTGATTGCATGTCCATTATATCTTCGACCGGGGCGATTTCAGCTGGCGCTGCCACTGCGCTCAAAGTATTGGCTGCGGGCAAAGCAGCTGTCTCGAATATACTGCGCTGATTCAGCCGGTTGGTCAGAAACGAATATTCGAGCATGATGTCAGCGGCCAGAATTTGCCCCGTACGCGGGTTTGAGAAACTGGGGCCATATCCGCCGAACGGAGGCTGAGGGCTAGAGGTCCAGCGCAGTACATTATAGCGAATATCGCCTGCGTCCCACTCGGCATCGTCCGGCTGAATTTTAACCTGAACAGCATTTTTGAAACCAGCCGCTTCAAACGCAGGGTTCCAGGCTTCAGCTGCTTTTTTGATTACGGTACGCAGTTCCTCAGGTGTTGTGTTCTCAATCCAATAAACGATTGGCTCAATGGGTTCAGAGACGGCTGCGGATGGGTCTTGTTTAACCAGGTTCCAACGATTAATCAAATCGCGCCAAGGCGTTGCTGACTGGCTTGTTTGGTCGTTGACATAGTCAAGAAAATAGCCGATTCTGCTATCGTCGCGGCGCGGAACATAATCATTTTCTGGCATGGCAACCAATGTGTGCTGGACACTGACAGTTACGTTGCGCGCATCGGTGATATCAAACCATCTACCCCGGTTTATCGGCGACGGATTTGAGTATACATACTCAACTTTGACAGCGGTATTTTCCGGATAGTTTTGCACGTCAAAAACGCGGGTTTTGCTGCTTGATAATTTACCCAACTTGAAACCAAGGTTAGGTTGTGGGCGCGGGCCCGGGCGGGGTCTATTGCTCGGCTTGATCTGATCAAAACTCTCGTTTTTAAACAGGCTATCGGCACTGATTAGAAAACTGGTTTCGTCGTCGTTGGTTGCGCGAATTCGGCTGGTGGCGATCACTGCATTGGAAATGTTGGCTTGCTCGGCTTTTGCAAGATTATTGTTGGGATCAAAATAGAAATAGGGGTTGATTTCGATAAAGACTAACTTGTTGTAGCGCTTTTCAATTTTGAAAACTTTTTGTCGGCGGAACTGGCCTCGAAAATGACCACCTTCAACAACGCCGTCTGAAATATGTGAGAAATAAATAAACTCTTTGCCAATCTGGTCCTCGCGTACTTCCATCTGCAGGCTGCCAGTTTCGGTGCTGCGGTATATTTTGAAAAGGCCGTCCATAGTGTCATGGTCTTTAACCAGGGCGCTAATTAGCTTTTTCCTCTTTTTCTTTTTTTCTTTTGTTTCTTCTTTCTCGGCGTCGTCATCGTCCTTGTCTTTTTTCTCGTCTTTGTCCTTTTCCTCGTCCTTGTCTTCGTCTTCAGGCTCGTCCTGCTTTTTTGCTACAGGAGGTTTCTTTGGCTTATCGTCATCCTGGAACGCCATTGCTCCGTACGATGACGACAGGGCGAACGCGACAAGCGCAGTTGCTGCCAGCAATCTTCTCAGTGTTTGTTCAATGCTCATCGCTCACTTGCTCCCTGGAACCATCTTTGCCGGCTAATGCTTCGGCGTTGGCTTTATTTTCGCTGAATAGCTGGTTTCGTCAATAGCTAGCCTGTTCCACTAATCCCCTGGAACCTTCAATTTGTCTCATTTTTGTGAATATTTATCTATTGGACGTTTTTCAGTGACCGCACGAAAGCCGCGCGAAAGTTACTGCATCCCCCCTTCGGTTCTTTCACTGTATAGGCATCGAGGATATTTTTGAACTCTAGCCGGGCCAGTATTTTTTCGTATTCGTCTTTGGCAAATGACGACAACCGAGCTTCCGCCTTGGCAGTAAAGTCTTCGATTTCGTCTGGATCATATTTACAAAATCGTGCGCCGCCAGCAATGATCGCACTATCGCGAGCCAGCGCCAGCAACTTGTCTTCTTGTGCATTGGCTGCGGGAGTGAAAAGCATTGCGTGGGCAGTGATGCCTAGAAATAAGACACTAAAGAGCAATGTATTTAAAAAATGTCGAAGCATAAACTCTCTTCCGTTTCTGTGACAATAGCTACAAGAATGCATTGAAACAAGTCACGAACATGTCAAAAATCAAAGCGTACCGGCCCACTGGTAGCTGTAATGTCACCGCCTTTGCGAACGCCCATTACAGTTCCCAACACCGAATTGATTTGGCCGGGTAGGTCGTCAAGGAACATCGAATTCATAAATTCTATTGTTCGCGGCTTTTCGCTCCAGTCTGCTTCCAGATAAGCAATTACAGTCTGGCCATCAGTTTCCATGCCTAGAAAAAGCAAGGTGACAGGTTTGCCGTCCAATTCCAGCGCGGTGTTGTTGGAAATATAGCTATGTGTTGCGGTCTGCAATTTGTCGAAATCATCATCTTCCATGAAGCTCAGTCGTTCGTCCAGCAGCAACGATAATTTCGTTTCCAGCTCATGACTGTGAATTTGCATCACAAGTTCAATGGAACTATCCGCATCGTTCCATTCAAGTTGAGAAAAAGAACTGTATACATTGTGAGCGTGGGCGGCAGTTTGGAGCAGAATTAAAGCTGCCAAAGGGATGGCGGTCAATATTGCACGCGTACTTGATAAACCTTGCAGCATTACTCGTACCCAACCACCCGGTTACGTCCGTATGTCTTTGCATTGTAGAGCGCCTTGTCTGCGCGGTCGAGGGCAGGCTCTATACTGACCTCCGTCGGTAGCCAGGGCGCGACACCTACGCTAGTGGTAAATCGAAATTCAGCGGAATCGCTGATGGTTTTGTTGCGGGTGGTGTTTCGGCGAATGAGCTCTGCAACACGGAATGCCCCGTCAACGGAACTATCGGTTAGAATAGCCGCGAATTCTTCTCCGCCCATTCGGCCAACAAATCCGCGTTCGCCTATTGCCGCTGAGATAAGATTGGCAAAGTCTCGGATAGCAACATCACCCGCCGCATGACCGTATGTATCGTTAACCCGTTTGAAATGATCGATATCAAACATTACTATCCACAGGGAGTTGCTGCCTTTAGTATTTTGGATCGCTTCTTCAGCTAGCGAGAGAAAGCGCCGACGATTAAACAGACCCGTCATCGGATCGGTGTTGGCAAGTCGGGTGAGCTCTGCTTGCTTTTGTTCTAATTCTGCTTTCGCATGGTATAATTGTTCAGCCAGTTCGGCGGTGCGCGCTGCATCCTCTTCAACCATAGTTTGGTGCATGGCGCTATCGTTGCCTGCCATAACAACCTGGGTAACATCTCTTAATATCCAGATCCGGTTACCAGTCCGTTCTATTGGTCGTGTGGTTCGTTCGATTTCGCGGCCATCCGATAATTTCAAACGGTCGCTAAATTTGATATCGGGTGAGGACTGTACGGCGCTGACCACATCGTCAGCTTGAGATCGCTGCAGAGTAAGTGCATGCAGTGGCTCCAATAGTGCGATAATATTTTCAGCGTCCACAGCTGTTGGTATCAATGCGCGGAACTTGTTGTTCATGCCGATGATATTGCCATTCATATCAGTAACAAATATTGCGTCTGTCAGCGCATTTGCATCAATTGACCAGGTATCGGTAGAGAACGCCTTGTTGGCAGGCTTCGATATCGAAAAATACGCTATTACAACAACGAGCGCAGCAGTAATTACCGCTAAAATCGCACGGATTGGCTCAGAAAAAGAGCCGAATGATTGGACGAAAATCAATATCAATATCGCAGCTGCAACCAATATTCTTTGTGAAATAGTTATCATCAACTTTTAGTAATTCCTGTGCGACGGGGCTCCAGCCCCTTAGGCCCCGTGAATATAGTCACTCAATCCCGCAGAACCTATGGCAAATGCGGGTGTGCGACAAGTGAATTTCGCCCGAAATGGAATGAGCCGTATTTGAAAACTGTCGAGGCAGATATGCGCGCTTAAAACCAAACGAAGGGAAAACAGCTGCCGTCCCGTATTATGTTTAGAATGCCGGTTCTGGGGCTTAGGTTTCAAGCCTGTACCGCAGAAAAAAAAGACTGAAAACACGACAGAGAATATAAAGGACTAAAAAATGAAAAGAATAACAATTGCAGTTACATTGGCATGTGCTCTTAGCGCCCCGCTTACGGCGCAAGACAGCGAACCGCGCGGACCTCGCGAGGGCGCCAGAGAAGCCTTCCAGCAACTTGATTTGAACGGTAACGGCGTGGTGACACACGACGAGCTTATGCAAGAGGCTCGTAAAAACTTCGCAGAATTTGACCTGGACGGTAATGGAACAATTCTTCTGAGCGAATTGCCGGATAAAATGCCGTTACCGCCGCGCGCAGAGCGCCGCCTCGCCAAAATGAAGGACAAGGTACATTCACGGGAACAATCAGGTAAGCGCGATGAGGCAAGGCGTGGGCCACGTATATCGCCGGAAGACCGCGCTGAAAAAATGAGGCCAACCCGGCTTAAGTTCATGGCGAGAATGGATAAAAACGGCGACGAGCAGCTTAACGTAGAAGAGTTTTCAGTGCCGATTATCAAACGCTTCAAGCGCGCTGATGTGAACGGCGACGGAGATGTCACAACAGCTGAACTGGAGCAGACGCTGGAACAGCGCAGACATAAACGACGCCGCGATATGAAAAAGGATCGCCGCTAACCGAAGCAGATAGTTTACGAAATTCCCTAACTACCCTCCCTGAGCCTCTATCTGGCCATCCTGTGCTTGCCCTTTTCCGGGGCGAGCGCTAGGGTGCGCCAGATTTTTTTGTTTTTGATGACTGAAACTGCTGTTGAAAAGGCACGCACCATGTTTAAGGGCTCGATACCTGCATTGATTACGCCGTTCACTGAAAGCTTTGAGGTGGATGCGCCGCGGTTTCAGAAATTTGTCGATTGGCAGATTGGTCAAGGTTCCAACGGCGTTGTTGCCGTGGGAACAACTGGCGAATCGCCGACACTCAGTCACGACGAGCACCACCGGGTGATTGAACTATGCGTCGAAGCGGTGGCGGGCAGGGTGCCAGTTATTGCTGGAACCGGCTCCAACAACACCGCTGAGGCTGTTGCCCTTACCTGCTTTGCGGAGCAGGCGGGTGTTGACGGCGCACTTGTGGTGACTCCTTATTATAACAAACCCAGTCAGGAAGGCCTGTATCAGCATTATAAAGCAATTCATGATGCGTCTGGCCTGCCAATTATCATCTACAATATTCCGGGCCGGTCGGTTGTGGATATGTCAGTTAAAACAATGGCGCGCCTATTCCAGTTGCCGCGTATTGTCGGCGTGAAGGATGCCACCGGTGACCTGGACCGCTGCGCCAGCCAGCGCTTGGCCATGGGCACTGATTTTATTCAGCTTTCCGGCGAAGACGCGACCGCAGTGGGCTTTAACGCCATGGGCGGTGTTGGCTGCATTTCGGTCACGGCGAACGTGGCGCCAAAATTATGTGCCGAGATGCAGCAAGCCTGCACCGACGGCGACTTTGCTAAGGCGCTTGCGCTGAATGACATCCTGCTGCCGTTGCACCGCGCCATGTTTTTGGAGCCCAGCCCGGCACCCTCGAAATATGCAGCTAGCTTGATCGGTATCTGCGGCGAAAATGTACGCTTGCCCATTTTACCGCTCAGCGACGGGGCACGCTCGGTCATCGCGTCTGCCATCTATAACGCGGGGCTTGGTCCGACAGGACTATGATCAGCTGATGGCACCGAAAAAGAAAAAAAACAGCGGGCCGCCGTCCCGGGTTGCGGCAGACAACCGCAAGGCCAGGCATCTTTTTTTCATTGAAGATGAGTTTGAGGCTGGACTAATGCTGACTGGCACCGAAGTGAAGTCATTGCGCGGTGGTCAGGCCAATATCAAGGACAGCTACGCTGAGGAAAAAAACGGCGAGCTATGGCTGATCAATGCTTATATTCCCGAGTTTTCGCACGGGAACAGGTTCAACCACCAGCCCCGCCGCCCGCGCAAGCTGTTGATGCATGCCAAAGAAATCGCGCGACTAGGCGGCGCGGTTCAAAAAGGCGGCATGTCGCTGATACCGCTCAAAATCTATTTCAATGATCAGGGCAGGGCGAAAGTTGAGTTGGGACTTGGTAAGGGTAAAAAGCTGCATGACAAGCGCGAAACCGCTAAGCAGCGTGATTGGGATCGGCAAAAAGCCCGTCTGTTGAAAGACCATGCCTAGCACTTAGGCCAGTTTTTTTTCACAAATAAATCAAATATTTAACCAAACCTAGTTCCAGAATATAGCGAAGGTTTTGCTGTGTGGATCAGCCTGGTTTAGCTCAAATATAAATTGTTGTTAAGAATGACTTGCAAAAGCAAAAAGCCGGTGTTAAACCCGATTTAGTTTTTAATAATCATTCTCAAGAGCAAGTATTTTATGCCTGACTTTCTACGCTCCAGCGCGGCATTCTCCGCATTATTAATCGGCGCGTCTTTTTCCTTTTCTTCGGCAGCTGCCGAAGAAGCCGAAATTGACCTTGTCGTCGTTGAGCATATCACTGTTATTGGTAGCAAAACCAAAGCCCGGGAAACCGCAGGTGCAGCCACCCATATCAGCAAGGAAGACCTGGAAGCATTCCAATATAACGACATCAATCGAATTTTGCGGCTGGTGCCGGGTGTGAATATCGAGGAGGAAGACGGCTTTGGCCTGCGACCCAATATCGGCATTCGCGGCACCGAAACTGACCGGTCTGCCAACATCACCTTGATGGAAGATGGTGTGCTGATCGCGCCAGCCCCTTACGCGGCGCCGTCTGCCTATTATTTTCCGGTTGCTGGCCGTATTGAAGCGGTTGAAGTTCTCAAGGGCGCGTCGGCCATTCGGTTCGGACCGCGCACAACCGGCGGTGCGGTTAATCTGATCAGCACATCAATTCCTGAAGACGAATTCATGGGCTTCGCCGAGGCGCGGTTTGGCAGTTTTGATACGCTAACGGTTCATGCGGGTGTTGGTGGTTCCAATGACCATTTCGCTTATCTGATTGAAACATTCCAGAGCGAAAGCGATGGCTTTAAAGACTTGGACGGCGGCGGTAACACCGGGTACAGCATTCAGGATTACACCGGAAAGTTTCGCTGGAATATTGATGGCAGCGGCGGTGATAATCACTCACTGGAGCTGAAACTTAGCAAAACCAATAACGACTCGAACGCTTCCTATCTGGGGCTGACCGATGCTGATTTTACCGAAACGCCTAACCGGCGTTATGCAGCCTCTGCGTTCGACAATATTCAGACCGAACATGAGCAGATACAGCTATCGCACTTTGTCAAACTGGGCAGCGGCGTCGAGTTGACGACCGTTGCTTACTACAATGATTTTTACCGTGATTGGTTCAAACTGGATGACCTTGACTTCGGCAATGGCCGCTTTCGTCCCACTGCATTGTTCGGTGACCCGGCAAACTGCGATGCGGCCTGCAATCAGGCGCTCGGTTTTATTCGCGGTGAGGGTGTAAGCCCGGACGATGCTATCCAATATCGCCACAATGCCCGCAACTATTATGCTGCAGGCGTTCAAACCCGCCTGAACTGGCAGTTCGAGAACGGTTCGGTGAAACACAATGTTGAATTTTCCGCCCGCTACCATCAGGACGAGGAAGATCGGCTGCAAAACCGCGAAAACTTCCGCATTGAAAACGGTGTGTTGGTGCAAACCTCTGTTGACCCCATCGGCAGCCAAGCCAACCGCGAAGCCAAAGCAAAAGCTTGGGCCTTTTACCTGCAGGACGAAATTCAAACCGGGCGCTTCAAATTTGTACCCGGTGTGCGGGTTGAGGTGATTGAGCTGTCACGGCTTGATTATGCCACTACAGACCCTGACCGCCTGCTGGGCACCACAGGCACCCGCGAAAACGACTTGACCGTGGCGCTGCCGGGGCTGGGTGTGGTTTATGATGCCACCGATAATCTCTCGCTTATTCTGGGCGTGAACAAGGGTTTCAACGCGCCAGGTGCCAGCAGCAGGCAAGATGTTGAAGCCGAAGAAAGCATCAACTATGAAGGCGGGTTCCGGTATGTGGGTGACAATTCATTCATTGAATTGATCGGTTTTTATAATGATTATTCCAATCTGCTTGGCACTTGCACTGCGTCCTCCGGCGCGGGCAACTGCGACCCGGGTGACCAGTTTAATGGCGGCGAAGCCGACATTCGCGGGTTTGAATTTGCCGGCAACCTGACCGTTGATCTAGGCGACGGGCTTTCCATGCCAATCAATGCCAACTACACCTACACCGACGCCGAGTTTGGCTCGCAGTTTGACAGCGATTTCTTCGGCGATGTGTTGGTGGGTGACAAAATCCCCCATGTGTCGCGCCATCAAGGCTATGCGTCAGTCGGCGTTCAAACCTTCGACGCGGGCGTTGTTTTCTCGGCCCAATATACCGGCAATGTTCGTACAGTCGCAGGCAGCGGTGATATCGACCCGTTTGAGGGGGTAGGCAGCAGGGTGGTGTTTGATATCGCTGCGCACTATCAGATCACCGACAGCGTGCGGCTTTTCGGCGAAGTGGAAAACTTGTTCGATACGGCTTTTGAAGTGTCACGCCGTCCCTACGGTCTGCGCCCTGGCAAGCCGCAAGCCTTCACCGCAGGCTTGAGCGTTCGTTTTTAACCGCGCCGAATTCAGCATAGGCAATGATCAGGGAGCTTTGGCTCCCTTTTTATGATGCGCGCCTAATTTCCTGCTTCACCCGCCCCAAGGCACTCAAGAACATCTCTTCGGTCAGCACGCCAGTGTTCACATTATAGCGCGAGCAATGATAGCTATCCACCAGCGTCAGGCCGTTTGGCAAATGGTGCACTGCTTCGTGGCCAAACTTGTAAGAAACCTGCCGTAGCCCAAATGTGCGGATAGTGGTGTCATGGGCGATTTTACCCAGCGCCAGCAACACTTTCAGATTAGGCAGGCTTTCCATGCGGGAAATCAGGAACGGGCGACAGTTATTGATCTCTTCGCCGATAGGCTTGTTTTGCGGTGGCACGCAGCGTACAGCGTTGGTGATCATCACATCGGAAAGGGTAAAGCCGTCATCGGGGTGCTTGTCGTAAGTGCCGCTAGCCCAGCCCATTGTGTGCAGGCATTTGAACAATAAATCACCGGCATAATCGCCGGTAAAGGGCCGCCCTGTTTGGTTGGCACCCTTCAGGCCCGGCGCCAGTCCAACAACCAGAAATTTGGCATTTTCGTCACCGAAGCTGGGAACTGCGCCGTTAAAAAATGTAGGGTGTTTTATCTGGTTGTCGCGGCGAAATTCAACCAGCCGGGGGCACAGCGCGCAGTCGGCTGCCGGTTCCGGCGGCACAGAATTCCGCTGTTCAGGTGAAGAAACAGCTTGCTTAGAAGGCATAGGGCATTCAATCGGTCATTATTGATGAAGGGCAGACAACATCACGTCAGATAGCCGCCGTCAAGCGCGCCCGCTCCATGCGACGCGGTCAAGTTACATAAGCTGTTGTTCTGCTTGCTCAGCGGCGTCCCGGTCTGGCATTTTGTCATGGTTTGAACCGTTGGCCGCCGGTTTGCTGAACAAGCCGCGTAGATCTTCCAAATCCAGATACTGGTCAGCTTGCCTGCGCAGTTCATCAGCAATCATCGAGGGTCTGGTGCGGTTCGAACTGACCACGGTTACCCGCAAACCGCGGCGCTGGACTGCCTCCAACAGCCGCCTAAAATCACCGTCACCGGAGAAAAGCACAACATGGTCCAATTGCTCGGCAATATTCAGCATATCAACGGCAATTTCGATATCCATATTGCCCTTGATTTTGCGCCGCCCCTGGTCGTCGGTGAATTCTTTAACCGGCTTGGTGACCATGGTGAAACCATTATAGTCCAGCCAGTCCACCAGCGGGCGAAGCGGGCTAAATTCATGGTCCTCTAACAGGGCGGTGTAATAAAAAGCCCTGATCAGTCGACCTTGCTTTGCGAAATGGGCGCGCAGGCTTTTATAATCAATTTCCATGTCCAGGGCGCGGGCTGTCGCATGTAAATTGGAGCCATCGATAAAAAGCGCCATACGTTCTTCAGGATAAAAAAGCATAAAAGATCCACTATACTCTGTAATTTGACACCGATAATACGGCGAAAACGTCTATTAAAAATGATATTGATGATAGTAATGCGCTTATTGAAAGGGGCTGTCTATTGCCTCAAGCAATTGTGAGACTCGGGTGATGATGGAAAAAAAGCATTGTTGGTTGGCACTGGGCAGTAATTTGCCCTACGGCGGTATGGAGCCTCTGCAAGTTATCGAGGCTGCTATCACAGCATTGCAGGATGCCGGCCTGGACCAGACAAGGGTCTCGGGTTTGTATCGGACAGAACCGGTGCCAAAATCCGATCAACCTGATTTTATTAATTGCGTCATCACCGGGAAAACACACCATAAAGCGCTGGAAATACTGGATATTTGTCAATCGATTGAACGAATTTTCGGGCGCGAACGCAGCACCCGTTGGGGGGCCAGAACCCTGGACATTGATATCATTAATTATGATCACCAAATATATCCCTCGCTTGATGAGTGGCGTGCGGTTGCCGACCATGTGGATGTCAGTACCGACATGCCCAAGCTGGTTTTGCCGCACCCTTTTATGCACCAAAGGGCTTTTGTGCTGCGGCCGCTCTGCGATTTGGTTCCCGGTTGGTCGCATCCGGTGTATAGCCGAACCGCCACAGACCTGCTTTCGGAGCAACCTGAACAGGACCGCGACAGTGTTGTTGCAGTAGAAGTGAAATAAAGGCGA
>JAJFIU010000133.1 GCA_021774695.1 Alphaproteobacteria bacterium
TACCAAGCGTCCGTGGTTTTGAACGGTGTTAGCACCGGCGGCAATGCGGTAGATGGCTTAACGGCTTACGGGTTTGAAAGCGTTATCAACATTCGCCCAACCGACGCCCTTACACTCACCGGCAACCTTGGATACACCAAAAGTACCGTAAATTCGGACGAGCCGGGTATCGGCGCTGCGGCAGGGGAATTCCTTCCGAACCTGCCAGATTGGCAGGGGTCAGTTCAGTGGAGCTATGTTTTCGATGTTTCGGGTGATTGGACTGGTTCCTTTGGCGGTGGCGTTCGGTATACCGCCGGTTACGCATCTGCTCTCAGCGGAGCAACTTCAGTGCTCAATGTACCAATTGAGGGCCGCACATTTGCCGATTTGAACCTTACCGTTTCAAACGGTGCTGTGAGCGTTGGTTTATATGCGACCAACCTGTTTGACAACCGCGCACTTCTTGGCCGAACTGATTTCTTTCTTGGCGGCGTAGTGAGCAACTCAACGGGTATTTTTGAGCGCCCCAGAACTATTGGCGCCAATGTGAAGATCGACTTCTAACTACTGTCTCCCCCAAGCGACCTCTGAGATGTTCCACTACCTCGCATCTCAGGGGTCGCTTCTTGGCCCGGAACAGTAAATTGTTATGCTATGAAACAGTGGAGGCGACAGAACAGCGAGATGGATATGTTGCCAGATTAATATGTAGCTAGGCGAAGGGTTTGATTTGTGAAGATACTGAAATACGCGTTTTCTCGAGTGGTGGCAGTAACATGCCTCCTTATTTCGTGTAGCGTTACCTCGCTTGCCGACGACTACGACATCGTCATCCGGTCAGGCCGTGTGCTGGACGGTGCGGGTAATCCTTGGATTTCTGCAGATATTGCTATTCTGGACGGCAAGATTGTTAAAATCGGCAAGATCGATGGCAGCGGAAAACGCGAAATCGATGCATCCGGCAAATATGTTTCGCCGGGCTGGATCGACATGATGGATCAATCTGGCCAAGCCCTGCGCAAAGTAGGCTTCGCCCCAAACAAAATAAACATGGGTGTTACAACGCTTATTGGCGGCGAGGGCGGCACGGCTGTACCTGCAGCTGAAATTGCAGATTATTTTGCCGAGTTGGAGGGAAAAGGCATCTCCGTCAACTTCGGCACCTATTACAGCGCAACACAGGCGCGCGTCGCGGTACTAGGTGATTCTTCAACCGACCCTACGCCCGCACAGTTGGACCAGATGAAGCTTTTGGTGGCGGAGGCCATGGAAGCTGGCGCGATGGGGATTACCACAGCACTTATTTATCCGCCTTCCGCTTACCACAAGACGGAAAACCTGGTGGAATTGGCCAAAGTTGCGGCAAAATATGACGGTATTTATGCCAGCCATATCCGCGATGAAAGCTCCAAGTTTCTTGAGGCCGTATCAGAAGCCATCCGCATCGGTGAAGAAAGCGGTGCTGCAGTTGAAATCTTCCATTTGAAGGCGGCCTATTATCCTAATTGGGATAGCGATATGCAAAAAGCGCTGAATTTGATGCAGGCTGCGCGGGACCGCGGCGTTAATGTTGCCGCAGACCTTTATCCCTACACCGCTGGTGGCACCGGGCTAGAGATAACTGCTCCAAACTGGGTTTATGCGCAAGGCGTTGAACAGGCCATCGAGTGGCTGGGTGACCCTGAGATGCGGAAGCGGATGAAAAAAGAGTTGGCTGAGCCGCCAACGTCTGAGTGGACCAATTTGGTATATTCATCGGGTGGATGGAAGAATGTGGTTCTGGCAAATTCACATCTGGAAGACTACGAAAAGTTTCACGGTAAAAACATGGCGGAAATCGGCAAAGAACTGGGCCGTGACCCCGCAGATGTTGCTTGGGATATCCTGCTCGCGGCACAGCCAAACAGGCCGCTGGCGCTGTATTTTATGATGAAAGAAGACGATGTTCGCTTGGCGCTTCAAAGCCCTTTCGTCAGTATCGGAAGCGATGCCGCTTCAGCGCTTAAAGAAGGCGACCTTGATGCGCTGGGCTTGCCGCATCCGCGCAGTTACGGCACCTTTCCAAGGATAATCGCAAATTATGTGCGCGACGAAGGCGTTCTCACGCTTCCTAATGCTATCCGGAAAATGACCTCTTGGCCGGCGTCCAGAATGGGGCTGGCTGACCGGGGTGTTTTGCGCGAGGGGCTCGCGGCCGATATAGTTGTTTTTGATCTGGAAACTATTGAAGATACGGCAACATGGGAAAACCCTACTGCCAAGCCAACCGGGATAAACCATGTGATCGTTAACGGTGTGCTTGTAATGGATAATGGCCGTCACACAGGTGCGACACCGGGCCAGGTTATGCGTGGACCGGGGCACAAAAATTAGTAATGTTTTTAGGTTAAATGGACTTTGATATGACGTCATTTATGAAAATTGAACAACATGCGTTTCCGCTTAAGGTGCCGTTCAATATTACTGGATACACTTTTACCACGACCGACGCCGTGCAGGTTACTCTCCACAAAGACGGGCAGGTCGGCCGAGGCGAAGCCATTGGCATATATTATAATGATGAAACTGCTGAATCGATGGTTGCCCAGCTGGAAGCCGTGGCAGCGGAGATCACCAGCGAAACTACACCCGAGAATATGCAGAAACTGTTACCGTCGGGCGGTGCCAGAAATGCACTTGATTGCGCGCTATGGGACCTGAGATGCAAACTAGCGGGTCGAACAATTTGGGACCTGTTGGACATTAAGCCAAAACAGCTGACGACTGTTGCAACACTTGGCATAGAGAGCCCGGAAGTGATGGCACAGGGAGCCAAAGCCTTCAGCCAGTATCCGCATTTAAAAATTAAACTTAGCGGTGACGACCCTATCGCGCGACTGGAAGCAATTCGCGCGGCGCGCCCTGAAGCAACGCTGATTATTGATGTTAACCAGGGTTGGAGCTTCAAGGAGCTTCAGGAGTATACACCGGCCTGCAAAAAACTGGGCGTAACCATGATTGAACAGCCACTACCACGCGGCGGCGATCATGAGCTGGAGGGTTACAAGTCTTCTGTGCGGCTTGGGGCCGACGAATCCTGCATCGATTTGTCTGAGTACCGCGTCGCTGCAGCGCGCTACGACGTTATCAATATTAAGCTCGATAAATGTGGCGGCTTAACCGAGGGCTTAGAGTTGGTGAAATGCGCTCAGCGCGACGGCAAGGGCCTGATGGTCGGCAACATGACCGGGACATCGCTGTCCATGGCGCCTGCGTATGTAATTGGGCAGTACTGCGAGTTTGTCGATATTGATGGCCCAATTTTGTTGAAAGACGACGTCGAAAACGGTCTTGAATATAAAAGCGGCGGCCTTGTCGGCAAGCCTACCCGCGCTTTGTGGGGATAGGGCCATTACGTCGACGGAAAAACTAAACTTGAGGGAGTGAGGATAAAATGAAACAGTTGATGAAACAGCTTAGTATAATAGCAGCGCTTGCCATGTGGTTCACGCCGCTGGCAGCAGCACAGGATGCAGCACCGGCGCCAGATGCGGCGCAAGATGCGATGGTAGAGGAAACCGGGGAAGGGATGGCGGAACCGTATCCGAACCTAGATACCTTCATCGACAGCATGATGGAAACCCAGTTCAAGCTGCTTGATATCTCAGCAATGACAGTTTCCGTGGTTAAAGACGGCAAGATTGTTTTTGCCAAAGGCTACGGCATGCAAAACCGTGAGAAAGGTATCCTAGTAACAGCTGAAAAATCAATGTTCCGGATTGGCTCTACATCAAAACTTTTCACATGGACTGCAGTAATGCAGCAAGTGGAACGCGGGAATCTGGATCTGGATGCTGATGTCAACACGTATCTGAAAACATTCCAAATTCCGGACACGTTTGACGAGCCAATTACACTGAAACATATCTTAACTCACACCCCCGGCTTTGAAGATGGCGGCCTTGGGTATCTGATCAATTATGACCCCGACAAGGCGTCTAGTATTGAAGATTTTATGGCGACGTATGTTCCTGCGCGGGTCAACAAGCCGGGTGCTTACGGTTCATATTCCAACTACGCGACAGCCCTTGCCGCACTGATTGTTCAGAATGTTTCTGGCGTGCCGTTTGACGACTATATAGAGCAAAATATAACGAACCCATTGGGCATGGGCCATACCTCTTTCCGTGAGCCGCTACCTGATAATATCATTGACGGCATGACTGTAGGCTATAAGCGCGAAGCGGGTGTGTACATATCCCAGCCTTACGAAATTTTGGGTGGTTTTAGGCCAGCGGGTTCGGTCGCAGCAACGGCAACAGATATGGCGCAATTCATGATGGCACACCTGAACAATGGAACGCTCGGTGATGCACAAATTTTGAAGCCGGAAACAGCGAAGCTAATGCACTCGGTTTTATTCCAGCCCGATGACCGCCTTGGTGGTATGGCGCATGGATTTTATGAGACCTACATCAATGGCCACCGTCTTATCGGCCACGGCGGCGATACCTTCCAGTTTCATACCGATATGGCGATTGATAAGGATGAAGGTCTGGGTATTTTCGTATCATATCAGACCAATACCGGAACCAAGGGTCGCAGCGAGTTTATCAAGACCTTTTATGATCACTATTATCCAGACCCGTTGGAGGAAATTACGCCCCCGGCCGATTTCAATGAACGCGCTGGAGAATATGCAGGCACTTACACCTTTTGGCGTCGGAACTTCAGCACCCTAGAAAAGGCCTTGGGTCTTGCAGGTGGTGGGTTAACTATTGCACCGTCGGGTGACAATACGTTGGTTTTTGCCGGCTTCGGCGAGCCCCGACAGTTTGTGGAGATTGGCGATAATCTGTTCCGGCAGGTTGATGGAAAACTGACAATCGCTTTTGGTGAAGACGAAAACGGTAATATTCAGGACCTGTTTGTTGATGGCCTTCCATTTATGGGGTTAAGTCGTGCGCCAGCCCTTGAATCACCGTTATTCAAAATGCTACTGCCGCTCGTCTCATTTCTGCTGTTTTTGACCGCATTGGTGGGCTGGTTGTATCGCCGCAAGGAATTTAAAACCATGCAGGCACCAGAGCGTACGGCAATCAGGTTATCGTTGGCGACAGCCTCCTTGAATATCCTGTTTGTTATTTTGCTGGTTGTTATTATTTCGGTCTATCAGTTCGAGATATTTGAGACCATTCCAACCATTTTGAAAGTCAGCCTGATCCTGCCAATTCTCATCCTCGTGACAACGGTTGGCATGACTTATTTTGCTGTGAAAGCTTGGCGCGAAGACTATTGGCGGCTTGGACGGCGCATTCACTATACGCTTGTAACGGCGGCAGCCCTATTCATGGCTTTTTTCTATATTTATTGGAACATGATTGGTTGGCAGTATCACTAGGCTCTGTTGCCGCGCTTGCACGGGCTGTGCGGGCGCGGTGATGGCTATTGTGGGGACAATAAATTGGGAGAAAATCAAATGAAAAACGTTCGGGTGACTTTGTTGGCAACGAGATTGCTGAAAACCATGTTGGCTTGTTTGCTCCTCGGCGCTGGCTCCAGCTTTGCGGGCCAAGTGCCAGATGTAACAAATCCGGCTGTTGTTGAAGCTTTTGTTGACGGCGTTGTAAAACCGAATATGAAACAGCATCACAGCCCATCAGGTGTGGTCGCGGTGATGAAAAACGGCGAACTGATTTTCTCCAAAGGTTACGGTTTTATAGACGTTGAAAAACGTATCCCCGTTGACCCGACAACTAGCCTGTTCCGCCCGGGGTCCATTTCGAAGCTTTTCACCTGGGTATCTGTGATGCAGCTGGTGGAACAGGGAAAATTGAACCTGGACACCGATGTAAACCAGTATTTGCGGACCTTTGAAGTTAAGGACACATGGCCGGGTGACCCCGTAACGTTGCGCGATATCATGACCCATACTGCAGGTTTTGAAGACGGTGCCATCGGCTATCTCATTATTGACGACCTTGATCGGATTATTCCGCTGGCCGAAGCACTAGCGAAATATCAGCCTGAAAGGGTCAACCCTCCCGGTGTGCATACGGCCTATTCCAACTGGGCAACAGCACTGGCGGGCTTAATGGTCTCCAACGTATCTGGCGAGGGTTTCAATCAGTATGTGCAGAAAAATATTTTTGATGTTCTGGGGATGACCGGATCAAGTTTTGTCGAGCCACTGCCGCCAGAACTGGATGCTAATATGGCCAAGGCCTATCGGTACCAGCCTGACAAATATGTTGAGATTAATTACGAGATCATCTCCAACTTCGGACCAGCCGGTGCGTTGGCGACAACAGCCGCCGACATGACCATTTTTGCACGGGCAATTTTGGACGGCGGTGAATATGCAGGCGGCCGCATTCTAAAAGCCGAAACTCTACAACAAATGACAGACGAGGGCTTCGCTCACGACGCACGTATTCGCGGCATGGGTTTAGGCTTTATCAAACGCCGGTTTGGCCCTGAGGGATTTGACAATTTTGGCCATGATGGCGGCACCACCGTGTTTGTCTCCCACTTTGGGCTATCGCGAAGCGAAGATTTCATGTTGTATTCATCGTTCAGTGGCCCTGGTGCAGGCCCAACACACGGAGCTTTTGTCCAGGCCTTTTATGACGAGTTTTTCCCTCGAGAGGTTCCTGCAATTGAACCACCAGCCGACTTCGGCGACCGAGCCGCAAAATATGCGGGAAAATTTAACGCATGGCGCAGTAGTTTTAACGGTGTGGAAGCTATTATCAGGGCCTTGGGCGGCGTTGATGTTGTGCCACTGCCAGACAATACATTGATGATCGGCGCTACGCGTTATGTGGAGGTTGAGAAAAATCTGTTCAGGGACGTAGACAGTTATGACCGGATTGCTTTTCAGGAAGATGAAAACGGCAACATAACAGGTATGGCGCAGGACGGTTTGGGCGTGAACCAGTATTTCCGAGCGCCGTTTTACGAAACTATGTCTTTCACAAGCACTATGGGTGGGCTGTCTCTATTAGTGTTCCTCGGCGTGTTTCTGAGGCTGGGCTATCAGTGGCGCACTTTCCGCGAGCTTGCGGGCCCTGAGAAAAATGCACAGCGCGCTTCGATTGCCGTAGCCACCCTCAACATACTGTTTTTGATAGTGTTAGGCATAACCGTCAGCGGCGGCATTCAGCCTTTGATGTATGAAATACCAACCCTATTTAAAGTGGGGCTAATTCTACCACTGTTGGCGCTGATAGCGACAGGATATCAACTTTATATGACCGTTCAGATATGGCGTGACGGCCTGCTTGCAGGTGTTTGGGCGCGCATTCGGTACAGCATTGTTTGCGCAGCGGGCCTGTTTTTTGTGTGGTTCTTTTATTATTGGAACCTGTTGGGCTTCAATTATTACAGCTGATATTTGAACGATCAGACCGAAATAACCACAGCGCTTGCAGCTAACAATTGTTGCAGGCGCTGTAATTACCAGGTGGTGAAATTTGAGGGAGACGGAATATGACAACGAAAACACGTAGAGGATTTCTGGCGGGCGCAGCCGCAGCAACGGTTGCACTGCCAATGATTAACTTTGGCGCATTTCAAGTTTTTGCAGCCGACGGGAAAACATACAGCACGCGTGCCATTGATTTGGTCAACAGCACGCAGGTTTTTGACATGTTGTCGCTGCCCTTTTCATTTGGTCCTTTGATGTTAAACGCGTTCAGCGAAAACCCAAAAATACTGGATGGTTTTGCGATCCCGGATGCCCAGCTAAAACGCGTTTTATCAAGCGGTATTGATGTGTTCCATCCTGCAATGGGGGTTGGTGCTGATGACGCTGCTGGCTTTATTGCGCGCCTGAATGCGACTGCAAGTGAACATCCAGATCAGCTACGCCGGATAGACTCGATGGATGACTATGAAACGCTGAAAAAAGGCGAACGGGTCGGGTATATTGTCGGCATTCAAAATGCAGATCATTTCCGTACGGTGGATGACGTCAATCAATATTACCATATGGGGCAACGTATCAGTCAACTTACCTACAACAGTCGCAACCTGATCGGCACCGGCTCAACTGATCGTAGCGATGGCGGCTTGAGCAATTTCGGCGTCAGCATTGTTGAACGGATGAACGAAGTGGGCATGGCAGTTGATGTTTCGCACTGCGGTGACCAGACAACGCTTGACGCTTTTGAGGTATCCAAAAAACCCGTGCTGATAACCCACTCGAATGTTCGCAAACTTGCTGGCGGACACGTGCGCTGTAAACCCGATGCGGCCATTAGCGCAATGGGCAAGGCTGGTAGTGTAATGGGCATCACCGGCGTGCGGATGTTTGTCAGCGACAAAGAGCCCACCGGTATCGCCCAAGTGATTGATCACGTTGATTATGTAGCAAAATTGGCTGGCATTGAGCATGTGGGTATTGGATCAGACATGGACCTGGACGGATACGACGATATTCCAGAACCAGCCTATAGCGCGCTGAAGTCTGGCTACAGCGAAAGCTATAAGTTCCGTGACAAGATTGACGCCGATGATTTTGACCACCCAAGACGCACGTTTGACTTGGTCGACGGTCTTATTAGCCGCGGCTACACTGATGCTCATATTCGCATGGTGCTCGGTGATAACTTCAAGCGTGTTCTGGGCGATATTTGGACAACCTGACCACCAGTAGTCCTTACCGCGACCTTCAATGGAGAGACGAGACTATGAAACATTTTGCTCAGCTATTTTTGATGATTATTGTGCTGGTCTCGCCGGTAAATGCGCAGTCGTTGCCGGATGATTTTGACGCGATGGTTATCGCTGATATGAAAAAATGGCAGGCTCCCGGCCTTGGTTTAGCAGTTGTCAAAGACGGCAAAACGGTTCTCGCAAAAGGCTACGGGATTAAATCTATCAAAACCAACGAGCCAGTGAATGCTGATACTCTATTCCAAGCTGGATCAACTACTAAAGCATTTGCCGCTATGGCGGTTGCGATGCTGGTAGATGAGGGTGTTTTGTCTTGGGACGATACCATCATCAAGCATATCCCAGAGTTTCGAATGAAAGACAAATATGTGCAAAACAACCTTACGCTCAGGGATGCATTTAGCCATAACAGCGGCGTGTCTTTTCTGAGTAACGTCAATATGTTTACGAGTAAAAATTTGGACAGCGCTTGGGCCATGTTGGACGTGAACGATCAACAATCAAGTTTTCGCAAGAAGTGGAATTACAATAACACGATCTTTGCGCTTAGCGGCCGCGTCATTGAGCGGGTGACCGGCAAGCCCTTTCACCAATTTGTGCGTGAACGCATCCTTGGCCCTCTCGGCATGAACAACAGTTTGCT
>JAJFIU010000134.1 GCA_021774695.1 Alphaproteobacteria bacterium
CCCCGGCTGAAGCTTTAACCGCCTCAACAACACCGACAAGCAATTGATCGAACAAGCCCTTGAGCGTGTCTTGCCCCTGCTCCAGTTCAGTACCTTTCAGCATCGACCATGCCAGCAGCCGCGCATTGCCCTCGTCGGACAAAACCTCGAACACCCTAAACAGCACGGTGTGGTCATCCGACAGCACTTTTTCACGCTGGTCCATTACTGCAAGAATATCACCCAGCAGCTTTTCAACCATTCGTTCCACCAGCGCAGTACGCAGACCTTCGGCACTGCCAAAATGATGCAAAATGGTTGAATGGGTAACCCCGGCGATGGCGGCAATCTCTTTAATCTGCAGGCCTTCCGGTCCCACATCAGCCAACCGAGTATGCGCCGCACCGAGTATCAGGGCGCGCGCTTCAGCAACGCTGCGTCTAATACGTTTTGCGGGTGTAGATTTGGGGAGTGCTGTCATTATTCTTATCAGGCCTATTGATATTTTAGTCACTGGTGCGATATGTTTATTAACAGTTTTGTTGATAGTAAGAATACCCCGCCACATGGGGCGAGTGCAAGGACGATAACAATGGCCACGCAAACCTTCAATCATCCACCGCTGGAATTTCGCACAGCGTGGCGTGCATTGCAGGCACTTATCGCTGATCCTGAAGATACCGTGCAAGTGTTTCGTATCATGCGGGCGCTGACCGGAAAATCACTGTGGAAGCAATATGTGAAATTCCGCAAAACACCCATTGGCCAACAGATACTGCGCGAACGGCGCGAATTGCTTGCCACGCTTGCTGACCGCGCCGCGCTGACAAAGCTGCCTGAAGGCACCTTGGGCAAAAGCTATATCGACTTTATGGAGCGCGAAGGCATCACCGCCGAAGGATTAGTGGAAGCTAGCGCAGAAACGTACGACGAATTTACCGACAAAGACCTTGAGCGCTATGTTATGCGCACCCGCGAGATGCATGACCTTTGGCATGTAGTTACTGGATACGGGCGTGATGGGCTGGGCGAAGTATGCGTAGTGGCCTTCTCATACGGCCAAACCAAAAGTCTGGGTTTTGCGGCGATTGCCTTGATGGGCGCGCACCATTTTCGCAAACTGTTTCCGGGTAGTCGAATTTTCCGCGCTGCATGGAAGGCCTACCGCGCTGGCTGCAGAGCCAAATGGTTCCCCGGACTTGATTGGGAGCATTTGCTGACCCAACCGCTGGACGATGTTCGCCGTGAGTTGAATATCACGGCCCCGGTCGAATATCTGGCACTGGAGGATGTTATTCGCGAAACACGCCCAGCACCTGTGATTACTGTTCCTGCCGAATAGTCTGAGAAAAATCAGCCGACTTACAAGCTGATAAGTACCGAATCAAGGCCTCATTCGAGGCTTTTTTTTGTTCGCACAGAAAACTTACATTCGGCTCCTTCTAACTCCGCTCACCTTTAGTCGTTGATCTATATAAATTAAAATAATTTTATTTTACTGATTCATTATTATTGACATTTATGTTTATAAATCCATATATGCTTATCAACATTTATGTTAACAATACCCGAGCTAAGGAATTTCAACATGACGAAGTCACCAACACAATCAGCGGCAAACAAAGTAGCGGTTGTTGCGCCGTCTTATGTGGCTCCGAGGAAGGAGTTCCGCGCCGCGTGGCGTGCACTGCGCGCGTTAATGGCCAACCCTGAAGATACCAAACAGGTTTTTACCATCATGCGGGCGCTGACCGGTAATTCCATGTACAAACAATATCAGCGTTTCGCCAAAACCGACGTCGGCGCCAATATTCTGGCCAATGATATTGACCTGTTGGACACTCTGGCTGACCGCGCTGCCCTGGCCAAACTGCCTGAGGGATCACTTGGGCGCGTATATCTGGACTTTATGACCCGTGAAGGCATCAGCGCTGAGGGTCTGGTTGAAGCCAGTGAGGATGTTTACGCCAGCATGAACCACCCAGAGCTAGAGCGCTTCTCCATGCGCAGCCGCGAAATGCATGACCTGTGGCACGTGGTGTCCGGCTATGGCCGCGACGGGTTCGGCGAAATTTGTGTGGTGGCTTTCTCCTACGCCCAGACAAAAAGCCTAGGCTTCGCTGCCATTGCTGCCATGGGCGCTGTCAAATTCAGCCGCGAGTTCTCAGGAAACGGCGTGCTAAAAGCCGTTTGGCAAGCTTACCGTAACGGTCGCAAAACGGCATGGCTGCCGGGTCAGGATTGGGAACACCTGCTAACCCAGCCTTACGGCGACGTTCGGGCTGTGCTACAGATTGTTGCGCCAACTCATTACCGCGCAGCAGCAACAGTTAGCTCACAAACGCGGCCTGAAGCGGTTGATGCAAACAATCCCCAAGAAACAGCAATAGCGGCTTAATCAGCGGCATCCTCGCGGGCCATGGTGCGCTGGTATGCGGGCCGGGCCAGGCATCTTTCAATATAGGTCTCAATAACCGGGCTTTCCGGTAAAATATTGAACATCTTCAGGAAATTAGCTGAAGAGCCTACCACTACATCAGCGGCGGTAAACTGTTCTCCCATAAGCCAAGGTCCCTGTTTCAGGCCACCTTCCAGCGTTTTGATCATGCTGTCAAAGTCACCCCAGCCGTGCGCGAACTTGTTGGTTTCCCATCCGCCGAACTTCTCTGCCATTGCGGGCTCAAGCACAGCAGGCGTGAACATCATCCAATAAAGAAAACGCCCCCTACCCAGCGCATCAACAGCGGGAGCTAACCCAGCGTCAGCGTAGCGGTCAGCCAGATACAGGCAAATGGCGGCGGAATCTGAAACTAGAACATCTCCGTCCATCAATGCAGGCACCTTGCCCATCGGGCTGGCAACACGAAACATCGGATTATTCTTCGATGCATCACCGCGAATATCGATTTGCTGTACTTCAAACGGCTGCCCTAGCTCCTCTAGCATCCATAGTGCGCGTGCGGCCCGTGTGCGCGGACACCAAAATAATGTAATCACGACCTTCCCCTTTATTCTGTAAAGCTTCATGCCAACCTATCAGGCACTGTGTGGCTTCTCAAGCCGATCAGCCTAATTTGAAATTACGCTCGAGGAAAAAGCTTTTCAGCCGCTGAAGGTTTTTTTATAAACACTCCGATTTACCGTTTCTGTATTGGCAAAGGAAAATGATGACTAATCAATTGGTTTTACCAACGGAACACACCTTGACCGGAACGTCGGTGACATTCGGCTCCATCGCATACGGTTGTTGGCGTTTTGCTGGTACGAGTGTCAATGAAGCGACGGCAAAAATAGAAACTGCGCTCCAGTCCGGTTTCACTCTGATCGATACCGCCGATGTATACGGCACCACCTGGCCTGACGGCTTCGGCGAGGCTGAGGCACTGCTGGGCGAAGTTATTGCCGCCCAAAAAAGTCTGCGCGGTGAAATGATTCTGGCGACCAAAGGCGGTATCGTGCCGGGCCTGCCTTACAATTCAACAAGGGACTATTTGATCAGCGCCTGCGAAGCCTCATTATCGCGCCTGAAAACAGATGTTATCGACTTGTATCAGATCCACCGACCGGATCTTCTGACGCCGTTTGAAGAAGTGGCCTCTGCCTTGAACGACCTGTTAGCGGCCGGAAAAATCCGGGCTGCCGGAGTCTCCAATTTCACACCTGCACAAACCAGCGCGCTGCAAAAGTTCATGAACCGACCGCTCGTGTCCCACCAGCCGGAGTTTTCCTGTTTGCAAACAGAGCCAATCACGGACGGTGTGCTGGACCAAGCGCAGGAAAGCAAAATGGTGGCCTTTGCCTGGTCACCGCTTGCGGGTGGTCAATTGATAACCGGAATCGTAGAAAGTGCCGGAGCCGCTGACAAAATTGCCCGGCTAATCCCGGTATTGGACCGTATCGCCCATGAAAACAGCTGTGACCGGGCGGCAGTTGCTTTAGCGTTTTTGCTGGCACATCCGGCGCGGGTTGTTCCGATTGTCGGCACGCAAAATCTGGAACGGATTAAAGCCAGCGCCAGCGCTTTGGCGGTAAAAATGACCCGGCGCGACTGGTATGACATTCTTGAGGCCAGCAACGGTGCGCCGATGCCGTAGCGCCCGACCGCAACAAATCGTCACATCCGATCATACTTATCGGTGCAATCCATCGCGAAAACCCTGACATTCTATTGGCTTTTTTACGACGAACCATTATGTAAAGGGCCGAGTTTAGAAATCCCGGTGTTGTGCGTGCATTTTTTACGGCCAAGCGTGGCACCAATGAAGGAAAATGGTCATGAGTGAAACCAAACACAGAAAAATGCTGATCATCGGTTCAGGCCCGGCGGGATACACTGCCGCCATCTATGCTGCCCGCGCCAATATTCAGCCCATGATCGTAACCGGCATGCAGGCTGGTGGACAGTTAACCATCACAACTGATGTAGAGAACTACCCCGGGTTCGCTGATGCCGTGCAGGGCCCAGACCTGATGGAAGCCATGCGCCAGCAAGCTGAAAATGTTGGCACCGAAATCATCTATGACCTGATCAACGAAGTTGACTTGAAGGCTGTTCCAAAACGCGCTGTCGGTGATAGCGGCACGATTTATACAGCTGATACCATTGTGGTGGCCACGGGCGCTCAGGCGCGCTGGCTTGGCCTGCCGTCAGAGGAAAAATTCAACGGCTACGGCGTTTCTGCCTGTGCAACCTGCGACGGGTTCTTTTACCGCGGCAAGGAAGTGATCGTGGTCGGCGGCGGTAATACTGCGGTTGAAGAAGCGCTTTATCTTTCAAATATTTGCTCAAAAGTAACGCTGGTTCACAGGCGCGACGAACTTCGTTCGGAAAAAATTCTGCAAGACAGGCTTTTTGCTGCCGCAAATATAGAGGTTTTGTGGAACCATGTTCTGGAAGAAGTTGTCGGCACTGAAGAACCGCTGGGTGTAACTGGTGTACGCCTGAAAAGCACATTGACCGACGCGATCACCGCGCTTGATGTGCACGGAGTGTTCATCGCCATTGGCCACACGCCTTCGACACAGATATTCAAAGACCAACTGCCGATGGACGATGAAGGCTATATCATCAAGGAAGCCGACAGCACCGCAACAAATATTCCAGGCGTTTATGCTGCCGGCGATGTGACCGACAAAATATACCGGCAGGCAGTAACCGCCGCTGGTATGGGTTGCATGGCGGCGCTGGAAGCAGAGAAATATATCGCGGGCATGGAACACGCGAAAGCGGCTGAGTAGACAGCGGCGACGCGCCAACGAAAACAACAGCGGAAAGGCCTGCCCTATTTAGGTGGCAAAAAGTTGATCGATAGCTTGTTTGGCTTCTTCGCCGCGACCGGTAAGCAAAACCTTGCTACTACCGTCTTGTGCTGGCTGCAACACCACCAGCCCGGCATCCCGCAGCGGTGCAACATGTTTGAAAACAAGAGCGTCGGACAGGCCCATTGAAGCCGAAATATCCTCAAGAGTAGGAATTCCCGAATCCGCGACAACAATGAAAATTGTAATGGCCTCAGCAGTTAGCTCTGGATAATTCTGCCTAACAACGCCTGCCGCCTGTTGAAGTATTTCTTGGTCGCTCATTAACCCACCTTATGACCCATCCTCACCGTTGAATTCAAGGCTACGATTGATTAGTAAATATAACGTTGCGGTTTCAGGCTTTATAATCAGGCGTTGAGCCTTGCAGCCACCCGCTTCAAGTGGGATAGTGCCGCAACTTTGGAGGACATAAATGGACTGGGACAGGCTTCGCATATTCCATACGGTTGCTGCCAGTGGCAGCTTTACTGCCGCCGGCGTGCAGCTGAATTGCAGTCAGTCTGCCGTTAGCCGCCAAATTCGTGCGCTGGAAGAAAGCCTGAATGTGTCACTGTTCACCCGGCATGCCCGCGGTCTGGTGATGACACAAGAAGGCCAAGAGTTATACGCCACAGCCCGCGACGTAGTGCACCGCATTGACGATACCGAGCGCAAGCTGATGGAATCGCGCGAACGCCCCTCTGGCTTGCTTAGGGTCACCACCATGGTGACATTCGGCGCGGTGTGGTTAACCCCGCACCTGGAACAATTCATTCTGGAATATCCAGAAATTGACCTGAAAATCATCCTCCATGATACAGATTTGGACTTGTCCGCCGGCGAAGCAGACGTTGCGATCCGGTTGCACGAACCGCAGCAGGCCGACTTGATTCAGCGTCCGCTGGCCACGTTCCACAACCACATTTATGCCAGCCCGGAATATCTGGACCGCAAGGGCACACCGGTGACTACCGCAGACCTGGACGCGCACGATTTGATTACCTTTGGTGCCAGTTCCTCACCAGTTATCAAAAATCTGAACTGGCTTTTGGCAGTCGGCAAGGAAAGCCACAAGCGCAAACCGCGCCTGGAAGTGAACAACCTGTACGGTGTCCTGCATGCGGTTGAAGCCGGGATTGGTATTGCTGTGCTGCCCGATTATCTGGTCCATAACCGACAAAAACTGGTACGGGTATTGCCGGATGTGGACGGCATTCCGTTCAATAGCTATTACTGTTACCCGCCTGAACTTCGTGGTTCCCGGCGTGTTGCCCTGTTCCGGGATTTCATGGTTCGGCAAATTCGCGCCGAGAGCAACATTCTCTAGCAGCACAGCAAACTACATCGTTAGCTTGATCACCAAAACCAGCTTCTGCTGGGCCATTTTTTTGCCAGATATTGATCAACCCCGAGCGATCTGCCCGATCGCGCCAACCCGAGAGTGAGTAGGGCAATACTGAGAGTAGTGTCAAAATGTGGCAGCCAAATTGCTCTGCCCGACATTAAAGCAAAATTGATGGCCATAAAGGCACCCAGAAATCCGGCCAGCCGCGTCGTGACACCAAAAATCAAGGCAACCGCCAGCAGTGTTTCCCCCCATGCAACCAACAGAGTGAATACCGTCGGCATTTGCAGCACAACATGCTCCAGGAATGCTGCATACCAGCCTGGCACCTGGGCGAACGAGTCGGCCGGTTTATTCAGCGCTCCATTGACCGTTCGAACCAAACTTTCCTGCCACTCCAGGCCCCAATCCCCCCTGAATATCTTGTTGGTACCGGTGGTATAATAAAAAGCGCCCAAATAGAGCCGAAGAAAAATCAAGCTCAAACGAGCGGTGTTTTCTTGCCGCGCATCCGCCCAGAAAGTGTTCAGAATCGATAGGTATTTTTGCATGGTTTACCTCACTGATTAAACAGAGAGGCAAAATGACAATTTTCACTTTCACAAGCGAGCATTTGCCGGTCAACCGGAGGCCTGATGCCGCCAAGCGGGACACCGTCTTGCCGAGCCGGTTAAACCGTTCGTGGTTCCAGCCTGTCCTCAAACTCGGCTTTAAATCGGCGCGAGCCCTTAAACTGCTGGCCCTCCAACATTGTCAGGACAAAATCGCCTTTGGGCAGTGGGGCAATTTCACGCACGTGTGCCAAATTAACGATGGTGGATTTATGCACCCGAGTAAAGCTGTTCGGGCCTAGCTTTTGTTCCAGTGATTTGAGCGTATCCCGGCGCAGATATTCATGGTCGTTGGTAATCACTGCCACATACTCGTCCGCGGACTGGATCGCGATGATATCAGCGAGCGGCACCAGCGAAAGTGTACGCCTGCGCTCAGCTTTCAAGTGCCTCGGTGCGTCTTCCCGCCGCTTGTCAGTGGGACCTGATACCAGATAATAGGCGTGGCCAAAATACCGACCCCAATAGAGAAACAAACCGCACCAAACCAGAAAGAGAAGCACCAGCCGGAGCGTGCCCTGGAAATAGTAAACCCACTGGAATGACGCATAGTCGAATTCCAGATATATGAATGCAACGAGCCGCGATATGGGTGTAACGACAAGGGCCGCAAGCAATATCCCCAGCAGCGCAGTCAAAACGGAAAATCGGGTGCGCGTGGAATAGGCCAGCATGGCGGGGAAGACAAAACAGATCAGAAATCCAAGGGTTGCGGCTGAAACCGCGGGCGGCAGCGCAAACCGTCGCGGCATCTCCATCGACTGAGCGAAAAACAGCACCACAGCCGCCGTTAACCAGAAAGCAAGCTGAAATAGGGTCAAGCGAATGCGTGGATTTTGAAGCTTACTCATGTCTTAGAGTGCTCATATCAACTGTGATGTCCAGCCTTTATCATTTACAACCGGCACCAATGGCTGCTGCGGTCGAGGCTTGTTCAATCAGATCACCCTCCTGCAATGCGTATGCGACATCCATGCCTTCAGTGACCCGGCCAAAAACCGTATAACGCCCATCCAGATGCAGATTGTGCGCTGTATTAATGAAAAACTGGGCGCTGCCAGTGTCTGGCCCCGCGGTTGCCACACCAACAGTGCCTACTTCGTGCGACTGCGCGCCCCATTCCTCGCGGATCGTGCCCCAGCTGGCCAAGCTAAAGTCTTCGGACTGCCCAGCCTGGGTGACAAAGTTTGGGATAACCCGGTGCCACAGCATACCGTCCAGTTTTCCAGCATCCGCCAGCAGCATAAAATTAGCTGCAGCATAAGGCGCGTTTTGCATGGGCGCGATACAGATCGTGCCGCGGGTTGTTTTTAACACCAGCGTTCGCTCGCTATATGACTGGAGCAATGAGGCTGACGGCGTTTTACGCGGCTGTCTGATCGCCTCAATCGACGGATCCAGCGCGATGGTAGCTTCGCGTCCACGAATGGTTCCCGGATTAGCCGCCGCATATGACAATAAAATAGCCTTACCCTCTTCTGTGCCAGCAAGCATCCCCAGCGCGACAAAGGCACGGTAATAATCGTCTCCCGCAATCCACGCCTGCGCTACCGGCAAGGCCTGATCCGGCGCACGCTGCGTCAATCCGCGCAACGCTGTCACCGCAACCCAAGAATTCTCATCATTTGTCAGTGCAGCAACCCGCGCCGTTATCGCATTATCGGCCTGATCGCGCGCTGAAAGCGCAGATACCGCCAAATGGCGGAACACAGCATCCGAATGTCCAAGCATTTTACCGATTAGAGCCATACTATCTTCGTCTGAAAGTTGACCAAGTCCGCGAAGCGCGCTCATCGCCAACAACGAGTCTGCGTTTGAAGCCAGTGCGGTCAGAAACGGACCGGCGGCATCGCCGAACTGGGCTAACACTTTGGCAAGCACATACTTTTGTGTGCCCGACGCAGCACGGTCTAGGGCAGCAGCAACCGCATCCGGCGTATAAACCGCATTCAGTCCTGCCAGTCTCGCCAACAGATAGGCGGCTTGAAGTCCAGCGGACCCCGGTGCTGCGGCATACTCCAGCAACAGATCAAAATCCAGTGCGGGCAAATCCGTGGGCGAAAGCCCTGAATAGGTGATGCTCTGCATCAGGCCGTATAAGGCCGCTGCTTTTACCGCGTCAGAGGCTTCGCCTTTCAGCACCTGAGCAACCAGTTCAGCATGTTTGTGGCGGTCAACTTCTGCGGTTGTAAAGGCAAATGCCTTAAGAGCTGCGACTTGCACGACGGCCGACTGCGAAGCGGCAGCCAACGGATATATTGCAGCGAAGGCGGCAGTGTCGCGGCAGTTGGCTAAACCGGCGAGTGCGGCAATAATGGTCTCAGCATTGTCACTGGACAAATAGGGGCGAATCAATGGGCATGCCTCAAGGCCGTTCAATCCCCATAGTCGCAGCGCATCGTGATCACCTGCATTAACCGCAGTTCCCAGCAATGGGCTTGCCACATCGCGCCGATCCACGGCCTGCCTGACAGCGTCATAATCAGCGTGTCTGACTTGAGCTGTGGCGATGCCACTGACGCCAACTAAGATTAAAGATAATGCTGTGATAACAGAATGATAGACACGAATCACTGGAATGCTCCCCCAAGACTTCCCGCTCTTAAACCTGTCGACCGCACTTATATTCAAACATGAGTATCCACATAAGGTATGCGTTAAGCGCATGGCTGGTTTGTAATTTAAACGGGTTTTAATGTCGTTTGTACCAACCTATATACACGTCATCGCCAACGGGCAATCACAACAGTGAACGTCCAACGGCAAAAAGTTTTGACGGTTTACCGTCATAATGGCCGGTCCTGACACTCTCCCCCCCTCCCCCTTCGTCAGGGCCGGCCAATTAATTTCTGAGATGTATTTCAGAATTAACTCCCCCTAGTAAGTCTGGCTCCACTTTTGTGGAGCCTTTTTTTTGACTTCATTTCACTAGATAGAAGACAATGTTGGCATAGAGGCCTAGCCTTTGAGAGCGCATAGGTACCGGGTAGTTTAAGGCTTCAAATCTGCTGAAAAGCTCTCAACAAACTGTAGAAATTTTGACACCTCAACCATATCCGCCCCAACATACCGGACAGTGCGAGCATCAATACGCTCAACTATTGGCAAATAGGCTAATACTTCAGAAGGCTGATAACTTTGGAAAGTAATATCCAGCTGAATTGGTCCCTTTAGTGTGTAGGGTTTTAATTTGCCAATTTTAGCCATCCCTTTTGCAGCTTTTTCAGCGATCACTGCTTTTGCTGCAGTCGGCAACAATGTTCTGCCCGAATGAAAACCATATGCCCATTTAACAACAGCTTGTTCAATATCGCCGATCAGGGATGCCGCTTCACTGGTTGCTGTATTGTCGCCAGAAATCATGAGGATTGGCACGTCAAAATGCCCGGCAATTGCTGCGTTAAAGCTGGCCTCTGACATCGACACACCATTTAACTTGACCGCAGCCAAATGTGCGCTCGACATTGTATGCGCCCGAATACCATCGCTGTTTGTAGCACTTGCGTGATACCCAATAAAAAATACACCATCGAACGTGTCGTCAATGCCTTGCATCATGCCGAAAGGCCGAGGCCATGAACGAACCAATTGTACTTTTTGATTAAGTTCATCAACTAAAAGGCCTTGGCCGTTTCCGTGGGAATCACTGACCAAAATTTCAGTTGCTCCGCTTTTAAAAGCAGCCTCAATGGCGGCATTCACCTCGGCTGTATAAATCTTACGAAACTTCTCATACTCAAACCCGCCAGGGCCTAGCTGGTCCATAGTTACAGCTCCGGCAAGGCCCTCCATATCAGCAGATATATATATTTTCTTACCGTCTTCAGCACCCGCCGGCGCAACGCTTATCAATGTAAAGCACACCAAAAAGGTAATCATTTTCCCGAATTTCATAACGACATCCCCCTAAACTAACTTGCTAGCCAGTGACCTTTAACAATGGCTAATTTCATACCTTAGCTTACTTAAAAACTTAATCCACCCTGCCAATGCTGCAGTCCACCGCGCTTTTCTTGACTTGTGCTTTCTTTCGGGCAACGGTTCGCCAAATTTTCTGGGCAATCATTTCAACTAAAGAGAGACACCATGAACCGATCATTCAAACCATCTTTGAACCGCCTTGTCATCGCCCTGATGGCATCAACTGCGCTTGCTGCCTGCGAACCCGCCAGCAACACCGCGAACCAAGGACCCGCAACTGAAGTGGTTTCCGCCAGCGTTATGGCAGCCGAAACAGCACGCCTGAATGAATGGTTCGAGGGCCAGTTTGAAACCGAACTGAATTTCAGCCCTATCGCGCTTACCTTTTTGGGCCGCAAAACAGACAATGACAAAATTGATGATTTTTCTGCTGAAGCCCAGGACCTTCAGCTAGCGTGGAAACGCGCAAGTGTGGCCGAAATGAAAGCCAGCTTTGACTACGCAAAACTAAACGATGATGCCAAAACGTCCTATGACATCTGGGCCTTCCAACTGGCAGCCAGCGAGGCCGCCAACACATACCGAACTAACGGCTATATATTTGAGCAAATGAATGCCACCCACAGCTTCTTCCCGCAGTTATTGATAGCATTCCACCGGGTAGAGGACGGCGCAGATATGGATGCCTATATCTCGCGGATCAAAGCAACCGCCGTTGCGCTTGATCAGTTGATTGCTCTATCAAAAGAAAATGCCGCCACGGGTGTGCGCCCACCGCGTTTTGCTTTTGAAGGTGTTCTGGATTCAGCACGCCAAATTATCGCAGGCGCGCCGTTCAGCGACGGTGAAGACAGTTCCATATGGGCAGATGCACAAAGTAAAATCAAAACGCTATTGGAGGCAGGCACTATTGACCAAGCCAAAGCAGACCAAATGACCATTGCCGCCAGAACCGCCCTGATCGATGACTGGATGCCTGCATACGCGCGGTTGATCACGTGGCTTGAGGAAGACATCAAAAACACCACCGAGGTGGGCACCGGCGTTAGCGCTCTGCCAAACGGCGAGGCTTACTATAACGAGCGGCTTGCCAACCATACCACGACGAACATGACCGCCGACGAAATCCACCAACTTGGCCTCAGCGAGGTAACGCGGATCCGCGCCCAGATGGAAGCTATTAAAGAAAGCGTCGGTTTTGAGGATGGTCTGGTTGCATTTTTTGCCTCGCTAAGGGAAAGCAAGGAAGATCGCCGCCACTATTACCCGGACACCGACGAAGGCAGACAGGGTTACATCGATGATGCAACAGCGGCGATAGACAACATCAAATCAAAGCTGCCCGATTATTTCGGCATTCTGCCAAAAGCTGATTTGGAAGTTCGGCGCGTGGAACCATTCCGCGAGCAAGCCGGTGGGGCGCAGCATTATTTCCAGGGCACACCAGACGGGTCCCGCCCCGGCATTTATTATGCCCATTTGGCCGACATGACCGCCATGCCCAAGGGCGAGTTGGAAGTGATCGCCTACCATGAGGGCCTGCCGGGCCACCATATGCAAATAGCCATCCAGCAAGAGCTGGAAAGCGTGCCCACATTCAGGACCCAAGCCAACTTCAACGCGTACGCTGAAGGCTGGGGGCTTTATTCTGAGATTTTGGCCAAGGAAATGAGCGGCACATACGCAGACCCCTATTCTGATTTTGGCCGCTTGGGCTCGGAAATGTGGCGTGCAATACGGTTGGTGCTTGATACCGGGCTGCATTCCAAGGGCTGGACCGAAGAACAGGCTGTTGCCTATTTCCTCGCCAATTCTGCGATCACTGAGGCACAGGCGCGGTCAGAAGTTCAGCGCTATATGGTACTGCCGGGCCAAGCTACAGGCTATAAAATTGGTATGATCAAGATCCAGCAACTTCGGGCCAAAGCCGAAGCGGCGCTCGGCGACAAGTTCGACATAAAAGGTTTCCACGACACGGTGCTCGGCGGCGGCGCGGTGCCGCTCAGTGTACTGGAGCGCATGGTTGACCAATGGATCGCCAAAGTGAAGGCGGAGTGAGCAGCCGCCAACGGTCTGTTTAATAGTTGTTTGAAATTAGGCGTCAAACAACGCCGATTTTCAACACACCTGCAAGGAGGTAGGAAGTAATGAAAACAATTCATGTTATTTGCCGAAGCACGATTTTTGTGTTTCTGTTCATGATTATGAGCGTGCAAACTAACGCATTGGAAACGCCAGCACCGGCAACCGGAAAGACAAGCGAAATAACATTAGTCACCGATGACGGTGTCTCGTTAAAGGGTACTTACTATGCCGCTGCAAAGCCCGGCCCCGCGGTGTTATTCGTTCACATGTGCCGCCAAGATGCCGATAGAGCCACATGGTCAAATGTCGCTCAGCGATTGATGTCTTCCGGCATTCATTCGTTGGCCATTGATTTAAGAGGCTACGGCGAAAGTTCAGGTGGTGAGCCACCCTTTACGACAATGCAAAATTTCATATCGTTTTGGCGAACGACCGGTATGAACGACATTGAAGCAGCGGTGCAGTTTTTGAATAGCCAACCGGGCGTATTACCTGAAAATATAGGTGTTTCTGGTGCCAGCTGCGGCGTATTTATCGGGATCGAAGCTGCGCAGCGTTACAGCAATATCAAGGCATTGGCGCTTCTGTCCAGGCCATTTGACGCCGAAGCGGCAAAACTACTTTCAACTATGGACGCCGTCCCGGTTTTGGGGGCAGCAAGCGAAGGTGACACACGTTCGTATCAGGCGATGAAAAGAGTTTTCCTCGCGACAACTAATGAACATAGTAGAAATATCCAGTTTAAAGGTGATGCCCACGGAACCGACATGTTCAAACAGCAGGCTAGCCTTCAGGGCGAAATGGTTGATTGGTTCAAGCATTGGCTGTTGCGATAGCATGTCAATTTCAACTCAAAAAAATACCGCGCGCTGCCCATAGCGACGCGCTACTCGCTGTATTATTCGGAACTTCCATATACAAACTGTCAAACTGAAGTTGAGGCAAAAAGAATGAAAACAACGTCCTTAGAAGTAAGCCTCGATGCCAAATCATCGGTTAGTGCCAATATCCGCTTCCTATTGGACGGCATCTGGCAGCCAACGATTTAAGCAAAATTGGCAATCCGCCACCAACGCTCTAGTTACCCTAGAATGTAAATCATTCGTTAGTAAAAGGGGCACTTCAGGTGGCTATCTTGGTTAATATCGCACTGTACGGGGCAGCAGTTTTTGCCGTGGTATATTTTTTCGCACGCTTTTTTCTGCGCGGCCGCGATCTTTCTGCCCATGATGCGCCCATTCCGGTCACCTTCGACAGCCCAGCGCCGTCAGAGGCAGCCATCGGCGTAGATCAATATATCATTGAGCGTATGTCAAAGCCGGAAACGCTGGAAGCAACTCGAGAACGCTTTACCGAGATGGGCCTAAGCCGCGAGTTTGACTGCACATTCGTATCCCAAACCGCTGAATTCGGCGGTCTGTCTGTACCCGGCGAATGGACCGTGTTTGATGGTGCAGATCCGTCGAAGCGCTTGTTTTATATCCACGGCGGCGCTTTCATGCTGGGTTCGCCCATAAGCCACCGGCCGATCATTGCCAACATTGCCAAACGAACCGGCTGTGTTGTTTTTGCACCGGACTACCGCCTGATGCCAGAAAACAGGCGCAAAGCCAGCATTTTAGACAGTCGCACCGCATACCAGTGGATGCTGGAAAACGGGCCAGATGGGCCTTCAACTGCGGGAAAGATTGCCGTTGCCGGCGATAGTGCTGGCGGCAATCTAGCTCTGTGCCTAATAAACTGGTTACGCGACACTGGCTTGCGCATACCGGACGCTGTTGTTGCACTGTCTCCTGCCGCGGACGGCACCGCTTCAGGCCCTAGCATCCGCAGCAATCTACAAACTGACCATATGCTACGCCGCCTAGCGACGCCAATGCTCAAAGTGCCCACATGGCTTCTGATGTGGATCATGTGGGCCACCAACCGCATTGTGCCTTCATCCCGGCTAATTTCGCCTTTGCATGATGATCTTGGCGGTCTGCCGCCAACGTTAATTCATGCCAGCACAGCTGAAATTCTGTATGACGACGCCAAGCGCTATACCAACAAAGCGGTCGCACAGGGCTCGCCCGTCACCCTGCAAAGCTGGCCGCACATGTGCCATGTGTGGCAGATGTTTGATGAAGTACTACCCGAGGCCAACCATGCTTTCGATGAAATCGCCGCTTTCATGCACCAACACGGCGTTGCAAAAAAATAACGCTTATATCCATATTCCGGCTGCGGGCTGCGCATTGCATCGCTGCGCATAGTGGTTACCGTCAATTGACCTCCGGTATCGGCGATACTGTCCCGATTTTAGTAGACTTCAAAGTCAATCACGTTTTTTACATGCGTAATCGCAACAGCGTTGCCCGCCAGCCTGCTACCAACTTTTAAAAGAACAAATATTATAGTATCATGGTCTCGTGCTAATCGCGTCGCCAACGCGGCGCTAAAGGGGGCTACTATGAAAAGATGGTTCGGACCACGGAAGTTTGGATGGGGTGCCAGACCTGTCACATGGCAAGGGTGGCTGTCTGTTGCAGTTTATGTAGGGCTGCTGGTTTTGGTCACTCGGTTTCTCGATATCGACACCGATGCTCGATGGACTGCAATCGGTTTAAGCACCGGCGCACTTTTGGCGCTTGTTTATTTCACCTATAAAAAAGAATAAATATTAGCTTCAACGCGACAATATTATTCATGAAAAAGCATTTGAAAATGAAATACTGCGTTGTACCAACCTACTTCAAAACGTAGGCCCTATGATTGAAAGCGGCACCCTATTCAAGGAAAACCGTGTCTTGGGTGCAATAGTGCTCAGGTGCAGTTAGGGCACCAGTCCCCCTAAAACCATTTAAGCTTTTTAAAGACAAAAAACTGCACTGCAACAATGGCCACCAGAATGCCGCCAAAAATAGCGAAGGCATAGTCGTTTTCGGCTCCTGGAATGCCGCCAACATTAATGCCAAGCAGTCCGGTCAAAAAACCTAAGGGCAGGAATATTGCTGCGATGACCGACAACACATACATGTTTTTGTTAAGCCGGTCGGAAAGAATGGCGGCAAGTTCGTCTTTTATGATTTGCGCGCGCTCCCGGATAGCATCCAAGTCATCCACATAGCGCTTCACCCGGCTAAAGCTTTCCTGCAAATGGCGGCGATGCGGCTGACTTAACCACGGAAGTTCAGAGCCATAAAGCTGCATGATCACATCGCGCTGGGGCGACATATAACGGCGGAATACAATCGCTTGCTTTCGCACGCTTACAATACCGCCGCGATGATCCGAGGATGCTGTCTCCAACACTGCTTCTTCAATATTGTCGGTTGCTTCATCAAGGGCGGCCAACGCCGGTTCAAACCGATTGAACATTTTTGCCACCAACTGCGCAACAAATTCGCCGGCATCCTGAGGGCCTTTGCCCTCCAGAAGCCTCCCTTCGATATCGCGCACGGCCTGCAAGCGGCGTTTGCGCACGCTGATAATACGGTTTTCGTCTATCCATAGACGAATAGAAACCATGTCTTCAGGGGCTGCATCCTCGTTAAGGTTAACGCCGCGCAGGAACAAAAGCGCGCCATCGTTAATTTCGGTAACGCGAGGGCTGGTTTCTTCCGCCAGAAGCGCTTCGGTGATAAAAGGGTCCAGATAAGCGATTTCGCGCTCCAGCCACCCCCGCGTATCCGGATGGTTGGCGTCCAGATGCACCCAGGCAATCTCTTTTGCTTTCAAATGCTCGCTAACGGCGCTCCCGGCCAAGGGTTTTGTCCCGCCCTGACCATCAAAATCATAGGCAAAAAGAATTGCCTCGCTCATGACCCTGCCCCAGAGATGTCACGGGCACTATCACGGGCACTATCACTGGCACTATCACTGGCACTTTTTATGTGCACATCCCGCTGCGGGAACGGAATCTCGATCCCGTTTTCACCAAACAGCCGCCAGATGGTGCGCATCACATCGCTTTGCGGCTCATAGCGACCAAGCGTCACATCCGCAACCCAGAATTGAAGCAGCATATTAATCGAACTGTCGGCAAATTCGCGCACAAAACAAACCGGCTCTGGGTCGGTTATACAGCGCGGATGTTGCTGGGCTGCCTCTATGATCAATTCTCTGGCTTTCTCGATATCGCTTGCGTAGGAAACCCCCACCATAATTTCGATGCGCCCCTGCTTGTTTGTATAGGTCCAATTGGTCACGCGGTAGGTCATGAAATCTTCGTTCGGAACCATAACTTCCCGCCCGTCCGGTGTTTCAATCAGTGTATAGCGGGCACCGGTGTGGCGAACGAAACCGAATATGCCATCGTCCAATTCAACCAAATCATCGTCTTCAATCGATTTTTCAAACAGAAGGATGATGCCACTAATAAAATTAGAGGCAATTTTCTGGAGGCCAAAACCAAGACCAATACCTAGCGCGCCGCCGAATATGGTCAGCGTGGTCAAGTCAAAGCCCATGGTGTCCAGACCGATAGTCACCGCGGCAAAATACACCAGTATCTGCACAGTTTTAATAATCAGGGACCGATTACTGGACTTCATCTTGCTTAATTTCATCAGTCGGTTTTCGGCAAACTCGGACACAATTCCAGCAACCCAAAAAACCATAATTAGCGTGACAAGAGCCTTCAAAATCAGGAACGCTGAAAAGCGCATTTCGCCCAAGTGAAAGGCAAATTCATCCTTGTCCAGAATAACCCGTATCGGCTCCAGATAGTCCATGAACCCGAGCCCTAAAAAGGCAACGACAAACAACAGGATCAACAGTTTGCTGACCCATGCCCGCGGTTTGATAAGTCTAACAAAGAAATTTTTCATGCACAGCGCTCCCTGAAGCGTGCTGGATAGGGTTAAAACCTATAGGGTTTCATGAAAATCGGCAATCAGTTTCGGCCAACCCCTCATTGTCGCGGCCAGTAGCTGTTACCTGCAAAGCTTGCTTGCCCCGCCAAAATTCAGTAGCCTGAGCGCACGTTATTATAACCGTCTCAAGCTTTGGAGATTTTATGTTGGACATTGCGGGGAACCGCTAGTTCCTGAGCCAATAAGCCCAAGTGGCCCGAGAAGCCTAGGAACGATGAAACCAAATGCCCGTCTAGGCCCTGCCTGTTTAAGCTCAGCGTCTAGCGGACCTTTTTATTTTGTTGTCTCATAAAGTCGAACAGCCCATAAAGCCGATCCAGCAACCAACTTTGCATTTGCGGCTTTGCCGAGCAGAGTGGACACTGCAAAAAGTTGGATAAGGACTGTGGCCTGAAAATGAAAGCTTAGAAGCATGGCACGCGATTACTCCAAATACTTGCCAACCAAATCAAAAAACCAAACTACCAAACGCACGCTCTCAACATTGGAAATTCTGGGCTGGCAGCCTCATTTCTCATCGCAAATCACTGCGGAAGAATTGCCGCTCACCCAGCCGGTGCGGGTGATAGAGGTTCACCGCGAGGGTCTTCAAACCAAAGGCGAAGGCATCGATGTGGTACTGCCACCCGACGCCGAAGTCACGGTCGGTGACTGGTTGTTGATTGACCGGCAAAATCCAGACTCACACAGACTATTGGAGCGTAAAAGCCTGATAAAACGCCGCGCTGCCGGAACGGAGCGAAAAATACAATTGATTGCCGCCAATATCGACACCTCCTTCATTGTCTCTTCCTGCAATCAGGATTTCAATGTCGCCCGGTTGGAGCGCTATATTGCGCTGGCTTTTGAGGCCGAAGTGGCTCCTGTTATCGTTTTAACCAAGTTGGATCTGTGCGAAAGCCCAGACCGTTATCTGCGGGATGCAAGTGCGATTTCTGCCGCTGTTCCGGTCATTGCATTGGACGCACGCGGCGAAGACCCCATATCCAAGCTGGCCGACTGGTGTAAACCGGGGCAAACAGTGGCCTTCATTGGCTCGTCTGGTGTCGGCAAGTCTACGCTAACCAATGCACTATGCGGCACGCAGGCTATCCAAACCCAAGCCATTAGAGAAGATGACAGCAAAGGTCGCCACACCACCACGCGCCGCCAGTTGTATATCGTGCCGGGCGGCTGCGCGGTTCTGGACACACCGGGCATGCGCGAACTGCAAATGACCGACGTTGACGCCGGCGTTGCCGCTGTTTTTTCCGATCTGCAGACACTTGCAGCGCAGTGCCGGTTCAATGACTGCAAACACGCAACAGAACCCGGTTGCGCGGTGCTGGCGGCGGTCGAGGACGGCACAATAGAGGAGGCAAGAGTGCAGCGCTGGAACAAGCTTTCCGCAGAAAATCAGTTCAACTCCGCCAACCTCGCTCAGCGAAAAACCAAGGGCAAATCGCTCAGTAAAAATATTCGCCAAATGAAACGCCTGAAAAAAAAGTGAGGCTGGCATAGCTGTGACTTAATCGGCCAGTTGCTGGCCGCGGTTTTTGGCGGCAGCAACAGCGCGGGTCATTAGCTCGGTTAGGCCGTCTTGCGTGTTCATCAGCACATCAAGCGCGGCGGCGGTGGTGCCGCCATGGCTGTTTTACAGGTTGTTCACCGACATTGAACCATCAGACGGGTCTCGCCTGCATTCCACATCGGACGAATTGCCCGGCGCATTTGAATGTGCCGCCGCAAGGCTAAGGCAACGGCTGAGTGCGGCGTGGCCGTTTGCGTTCGGGTGTGCCGCGTCCTGGCAGCGTGCGAAAATCCCTGTCACAGCGTTGGCACAGGCCTGGGCAAGTGCCGACCATTGGCCCGCCAGCGTACCGCCAAACGGCGACGGTATCTCGCGGGCGATCATATTGCCGGTGTCGCGAAACCACAGCGGGTTCCACAGGGCGCCTGCCGGGCTTTCGGCATTTTCGCACAGTCGGCCACCATCAAACGCGCGCTGCACGTCCAGGTACACGATATCCTGGTTGGGAAACCTGTTGCGCAGGCTGGCCACAGCATCAATCGCAATCGTCGACAGCGAATTGGCCAAATCGTCGCTGACCGCCATCGAGCCCACATGAATGGGGCAACCGGCGGCATAGCGCTCGCGCGCCAGAGCAACATATTGGTCGGCACTATCGGTTTTGCCGTTGGCCTGCAGGAAATCAGCGTGCGGGGTGGGATCAAACAGGCTGGCGTAGCCCTGCACCACCAGCTTCCAACTGGCGGGGTCATAGCCAATGAGCGCCATGCCGCCGATCAGCTGCGCAAGCCCCTCCTCGTAAGCGTCCTTGACCATGTTCAACTGTGCCTGGGTATAGAAATCGGTGGCCGTGCAACCGTTCCTGTCCATGGCGGCCTCCACGCTCGGGAACACTGAAGCGGGTCCGCCGTTGTAAAGGTCGATCACTGTCTCTTCGGCAACATCGCCTGCCGGCCCGCCCGCCGCGTCAGCCATAAACACGGCGTGGCAAAAACCGAGTACACCGCTAAAGTTATTTATCGAATTGTTGGCACCCATACTGACCAGAACAAGCTCAACCTTCTTTTCGCTGATCAGATTCCAATAGTCATCCAGCTGCGGGCCCACCAAGTTGGTGGCGAAGCTGCCCGAGACGGTGGTGTGGTCTGGGTTCGCGCGCAACAGGTCTTCTGGGTCGGCGCCGCTGCAGGCAAGGTTTGCCGCTTCGTCAATACCCGGCAGTGTGGCGACCAAAATCGAGGAATTGCCGGAGACATGGCAGAAGTAAGGGTCGGTTCCACCACCGACGGTAAACAGCGGGCTGGGCACCACGCCGTCATACATGGCCGCGCCGTCGCCGGTGATAAAAGCCTGCGCGCCCTCACCGCTAATGAAACTGTCGCCCAGCGCCACGGCGATGGTAGGCCGGTCATCGCGGTCGCACGCCGAAACAGCAAGCACAGCAACCAGCGCTACGCAGGCAAACAGATGTTTATTGATAGAGTGTTGGTTTCCAAACATGATAATCCCCCTGAATGAGAACAAAAAAGGATCGAGTTCAACGGTAAACAACAATAGGCAACTGAAAAATAACAAATATGGTCGCGGCGACCGATAACGGCATACGCAGCGCGCTGGGTTCAGCGATACAAATCAAAAAAGGCCATGCAGGAAAGATCACTGGCAGGCCAGGAACTCGACCGTGGCACTCTACCCGAAAATCGTGCAAAAATCAACTTTTGATTGCATGATTAAAGCGCGGTTGCCGGTTTTTCAATCCGCCAACTCCTGACCGCGGTTTTTGGCGGCAGCAACAGCACGGGTCATTAGGTCGGTTAGGCCGTCTTGCGTGTTCATCAGCACATCAAGCGCAGCGGCGGTGGTACCGTCGGGGCTGGTAACCCGCTGGCGCAGCGTGCCTGCATCGGTGTCGCTTTCTACGGCCAGCAACCGGGCTGCACCAACGATGGTTTGACGCGCCAAAATGGTGGCTTGGTCGCCTGGCAGGCCCGCCGCAACACCGGCTGCCGCCAGTGCCTCTACCATATGAAACACATAAGCCGGGCCACTGCCTGACACGGCGGTGACCGCATCCATCAAATGCTCACTCAAAAGCCACACGGTTTTACCGGCCGCTTTCATCACTGCGTCCACCAGAAGTTTGTCCGCTTCAGAAACACCAGCATCCTCAACTAGACCCGTAACCCCGGCACCAACAGCCGCTGGTGTATTAGGCATGGCGCGCACCAAAAGGCCTGTGGGCGAGCCCCCAGATAAACCTAAAGACAATCCTCGGCGCAGCTGCGCCAGTGTCACACCCGCCGCGACGGAGACCACAACTGTTGCCGCACCGATCGCCGAGACAAGGGTTGGCACCACAGCGTTCATCACCTGCGGCTTGACCGCCAGCAGCACCAGCCTCGCGCGGGTATCCGAAGGCAACGCGTCTCCGTTCGCCACAAAGGTTGCGCCAGCAAATTCCGAAAGATCATCAACATGGGCAGCGGGGTCAACGATAACAAGCGCAGACGGGTCCAAACCGGCGGTTAGCCAACCGCGCACCAGCGCTTGGCCCATGTTGCCGCAACCCGCAAGCATCAGCGGGCTGTCTGGTGTAAACTCGGACAAATCTGACATCAGGCTTCTTCCGTTTAGCGCCTACGCGAGGCCTCAATAAATTAAAGGCGGAGCATAGCCCCGCCCAACACTTCCAGCAATGAATTCTGTTGGTCAAGCGCTAGGTATTCAGGCGCTTCCGGCGCACTCTAGCATGGCGCTTTCAATGGCCTGGCTTGGTGACTGACCGCCCCACATGACAAATTGGAACACCGGGTAAAAGCGTTCGCATTCCCCTAGTGCAGTTTCGATCATCGTAATTATATGGTCTTCGCCGATGGCCCCCAACAGCGGATCGTTGGCCAGGCTGGCATGGCGGTATAAAAGCGCACCCTCCTCGGCCCAAAATTCAAAATGGCCAATCCACATACGCTCGTTGATCATACCGATAGATTCGTAGATATCCCCGCGCTTTCCCTCGGGAACTTTGAGATCAAACATGCAGGCAAATTGCAGAGTTTTAAAGTCATCGCGCCAGAACACCCGAAACTGCAAATCGGTATATTGGCCACTGATAAACATGGTTAATTCATCGTCGCCGTGGCGCTCGACAGCCCACTCGTTGGCGCCTGCCAGTTCTTCTGCCATATCAACGGGATTGATGTTCAGGACTTCTGAGTGTTGGGTGCTTAAAGTGGTCATTTTTGTTCCCCCTTGAAAGGGCCCACCGGACAGGAAACCGGCGGACAATTTGCCAGTTTAGGTCCTAGTCTTTAAATGCCAGATACACGAAATCTGGATCCTTTCGAATGACTAAACACTATATGTAGCGTGCCAAACCAAACCGGCACTGGCAAGTGGGAATTACGATTTTTGGGAATTTTTCTGTGGATAACTTTTTAATGTGTTGGATGAAGGGGTAGAATTTAGGGCGTTCAATCAGCCATTTACAGCGGCTTTTTCAGCTGCCGGATGGTCGCAATAGCGCCCGGTAAAAAAAGAGTTCAACTGGCCAAAAAAGGAATCAAACTCGCATTTTTAAGAGATAAACTGCCCAAAATTCGGCGCGCCGCCCACTGCTTTTGCACACGGGTTGCACACGGATTGCACAGCCAATTTGCCGTCTCAAATGGCAGTCAAATTTATTTGGATTTCAGGAGTTCGATTTCAGGGCTTCGATTTCAGGGCTTCGATTTCAGCGCCTCAATTTCAGCGCGCAGGTCTTCATTTTCCATGCGGGCTTTTTCTGCCATCGCACGAACGGTCTCGAACTCTTCCCGGGTCACCAGATCCAGCCCGGCCAATTGCTTGTCCAGCCATGCGCGAAAAACGCCGTCCATCTCGCCTTTAACACTATGCGCCGCGCCCACAGCTCCGGTCGCCAGTTTTGCCATGTCGTCCATAAATTTATTGCTGGTCTGCATCTTGTCGCTCCTCAACGCTTGTTGCTATCATATGGTCCAACCGGCGATAAAATGCAATGGACGAACTGCCGCAGGTGAGAGCGACGAAAGCAACCATCGTCAGGGCGTCGATACTGGTTTAGGGCTCGGCGGCCATGGCGGCCAGCTTGGCGACGGTGTTTATGTTGCGTGCGGTGCCTGCCTTGACGATGGGCAGCTTTAGTTTGGTGCGGCCCATACCGTCCGGGTAATAAAGGTAAATCTCGCGGATGCCGAGGATGATTTCTTCTGTGCCCTGCCCGCTTGCGGTTGCAGCGGTGTCGGCAGGCGGTGGGCTATCGAGAAATAGCGTGAGCGTGCGGCTGCCCTCGCGACCCGGAAACGGGTTGGCATCCAACACCGCCTGCATCTCGTCTGCGGTACGAACCTGCACACCAACCGGCTTGCCCATATGGGCTTCAAGCGCCTGCTCCAGCGCAGCTTTCACTTCTGCTGCCGGCCCGTCAGCCGTAAACACCACGTTGCCGCTGGCGATATAAGTACGCGCGCCGCCGAACCCAAGGCCATCACACAGAGCCTTCAACTCGGTCATCGGCAATTTACCGGTGCCGCCCACATTCACTGCATGTAAGAGTGCAATATAATTTGTCATGCGCTAAGCCTACGTCGTCGTACACCAAGATTCAAATAATAGGATGTTTCCTTTGTACAATATCTATTGCCCAAAGTATGGAAATATGTAGTCTTAAAACCATGCCAACGAATGTTGAAATAAAAGTACTTGAAGAATTTGATAGGTACGCGGCTGCTTTAGAGGACGTTGTTCGCGAAGCGAATGATAATGGCGTTTGGGAGAAATTAGAAAGAATTGAACACGCAAGCGAGACATTAGACAATGCCTGGAGCGGCTCGTGTATGGGATATCATGCAAGGGTGTATTATCGTGGCCTAATCGCACCACCAGCTGGTGCTTGGTTTAGCCAAGAATGGGGCCTAATGGAGCAAATGTTTGCCGACATGGGAACTCGCGGTGATTGGCTTGAACATAGTCAGGATTACGTAACTTCTTATATCTTCGATACAATTGAAATTGATCCAGATGACCAAAAAATTGCTCTCTTCACAAAGAAAGCCCGTTCGCTTTTTGACCAATATCAGTTTGAGATTCTTTCGTCTTTCGAAAGTTCAATCTCCACCACAAATGATAGTATTTTACGAAACCTCAAGTCTACTATTGAAGACCTTGCGCCTCAAACAGCGGACACCATACTTAAACACATGATGCCTAAGGGGCAAGTAATGACACGGGACTCGACTGCAATGGGGCAAGGGTTCCAAGCACCTCCACATCGCACCGTTCTAGCTCAGGCTCTATCGTCCAAAATATCCATCAATATTTGCGAGCAACTAGCAAAAAATATTCGAAGAGCCAAAAATCATATCCAAAGAAAGAACATTCAAAAAATGGGCCCCGATGTCACTGCCAAAGAGAATAAAATATTTATTGGCCATGGAAGATCGACCGTTTGGAGGGAGCTAAAGGATTTTTTGACAGATCGCTTGAATCTCGAATGGGACGAATTCAACAGAATCCCAGTAGCTGGGTATTCCAATACTGAACACTTAGCCGGAATGCTGGATCGGGCAAGTTTTGCTTTTCTAATATTGACGGCGGAGGACGAAACAAAAGACGGCAAGTTACATGCAAGAGCAAATGTAATTCATGAAGTTGGTTTGTTTCAGGGGCGGTTAGGCTTTACAAAAGCCATTGTCTTGCTTGAAGACGGGTGCGAAGAATTTAGCAACATAAATGGCCTTGGACAAATTCGGTTTCCAACCGGCGATGTATCCGCAAAATTTGAAGATATTCGCAAGGTTCTTGAGAGAGAAGGTATCCTAAATTGAAGCATCACCTTGTCTCTCAAGGTTTATACAATTTTAACTCTATCGGCTGTAGGATGGAATTGCATCGGTTGGGGCTCGTGCAAATGAGCTAACATGGCGTTTTCACCGGAAGATATTGAACTTCTAGAGTCGTTCGTTAAGGAAGAACGCGGCGAGCAGGCGCTCGATTTCGTCAGCCATTATGTGGACACGCTGCGGCAAAACGGCGACACCGAAAGCGCAGCGCTGTGGGCCAAGGTTCTCGCGCTGCTGTTTCATGACAATGCCGTGGAAGATCATGACAACGCCGTGGGCAAATAACCCCCGCTTCAATTTCTAACCCGGCATGCAGCCGCTCTACACTTTCAACCTCTGGACAACTCAACCTCTAGACACTGGGCACCCAGCCCGTATGATGGCCCAACTTTGTTTGAGACAACATATTGTTATGGCTTGGGGAGCAATCAGGCGTGTTTGACCTATTATCAATGGCGGTGATCAACCTGCCGCGTTTTGACCCGGTTGCCCTGCAACTGGGGCCGGTTGCCATTCGTTGGTATTCGCTAGGCTATATAGCCGGGCTGATGTTCGTTTGGTGGTATGTGCGCCGCGCAGTCAAAAAGCCCGGTGCGCCCATGAGCGCGACCCACATTGATGATTTCATCACCTGGGCGATGCTGGCGATCATCATCGGTGGGCGGCTGGGCTATGTATTGTTCTACAATTTTTCAGCCTATATGGCCGACCCGCTTGCCATCCTTCGGGTGTGGGACGGCGGCATGTCGTTCCACGGCGGGTTAACTGGTGTGGTGCTGGCAATTGTGTTTTTTGCGCGCAAGCACAAACTGGACCTGATGCGGCTGGCCGATATTTTTGCAGTGGTCAGCCCGGTGGGCATCGGGTTGGTGCGCATAACCAATTTCATCAACGGTGAGCTGTGGGGCCGCCACACCGATGTTTCCTGGGGCATGATTTTCCCCGGTGATATCTCGGGTCTGCCACGCCACCCCAGCCAGCTATATGAAGCGCTGGGCGAAGGTCTGCTTTTGTTCATCGTGCTGCAACTTCTGTACACCAAAACCACCCTGGCCAAGCGCGCACCGGGCGTGATTGCAGGCGTGTTTTTCGCCGGATACGGGCTGGTGCGGTTTTTGGTTGAGTTCGTGCGCGAACCGGACGCGCACCTTGGGTTGATGGACATAGGCCTTTCGCGTGGCCAGCTGCTGACCATCCCCATGTTTTTGTTTGCCGCATGGCTTATCAGCCGGGGCATGAAGACAATGCGCGCCAGAAAATAATCAAAAGATGACCGCACTGAAAAAGAAATTTGTTAAACGCATCGAGGCCGCCGGGCCGATGACACTGGCCGCCTATATGGCTGAATGCCTGATGCACCCTGAGCATGGCTATTACCAGCAACAGGCGGTTTTCGGCGCAGACGGTGATTTCACCACCGCGCCCGAGGTTAGCCAGATGTTCGGTGAAATGATCGGTCTGTGGCTGGCCGACCGCTGGATTAAAATGGGCAGACCCGAACAAGTGAAGCTGATTGAGCTTGGGCCCGGGCGCGGCACGCTAATGGCCGACATTCTGCGAGCAACCGAGCCAGTGGAAGATTTTCAATCGGCGATTGAGGTGCATTTTGTCGAGGCCAGCATCCAACTGCGCGCGATGCAGGCCAAACAGGTGCCCACTGCCCATTGGCACGATACGCTGGCGCAGGTGCCCGATAGCGCGAGTGCCCCTTCGTTGATACTCGCCAACGAATTTTTTGATGCCCTGCCGATCCACCAATATGAGAAGTCTGGCGGCAATTGGGTTGAACGCATGGTTGGTTGTGTTGACGACAAGCTCACGTTGGTTGGTGGGCCGTGCGGACCGCAGTTTGCGTTGGTGCCCGAAGTGATCAAAGCCGGGCCTGAGGGCAGCATCGCCGAGGTTTGCCCGGCAGCATTGTCTATTGTCGGCGATATAGCGGAACGATTGGGCACGCACGGCGGGGCCGCACTGGTGGTTGATTATGGCTACCGCAAATCGGCGGCGGGCGACACGTTTCAGGCTTTGCAAAACCACGAGTTCTGCGATCCGTTCGCCGCACCCGGCGAAGCGGACCTGACCGCCCATGTGAATTTCGAGATACTGAAAACCGCCGCCACCCAAAAAGGGTTGAGCGCATACGGCCCGGCGATGCAGGGCATGTTTTTAATGGCGATCGGACTGGGTGCAAGGGCGCAAGTATTAGCCCAGCAAGGCGACGACGCGTTTCAGGCCAGCATTCTTGCCGACCTGAAGCGGTTAACCGCCACCGACCAGATGGGCACCCTGTTTAAGGTGCTGGCCTTGCAGCCGCATGAGCTCGCCGCGCCTCCTGGATTTTAGGCGGGTTTTTTTTAAAAATTAATAGCGCTTGACCAGCTCAAAATTACGGCCCGGTCGATAGTCGGCGAGATCTGGCGCACTTTCCCCGCTGGTCAGTTCGTAAGCTACCAATTGCCCAGCCACTGGCGCCAATGTGACCCCGCTGTGCATCACCGCCAGATACACATCTGGCCGGTTAGGCGATGCGCCGATAACCGGATGACCGTCCAGCGGCAAGGGCCGCCAGCCAATGTAAACATCCTCCACCTCCGCGCCCGCGATGGCAGGGGCAAATAGCTCGGCTATTGCCAGCATACGACCTGCGTGTTCTTCAGCGATCCAGCGCTCGGGGAAATTGTTGGGACGCCCTTCTAGGCGTAGTGCATGGGCTTCGTTGCCGGGTGCGCCGTCCTGCTCGCCCAAAACAATCCGTCCGTCTTCGCGCTGGTGCATATGAACGCCCGGAGCAGCAATAATGCTGTTTATGATCGGCGGCATCGGTTTGGTGATGGCAATCACGCCGGGAGTTGTACGCTGCGGCAGGAACGTGTCTGCAAATTTCTCTGCCGCAATCGGGTCTGCTCCGGTCGCCAGCACCAAGCGGTCGGCTTTTATTGCCCCCATGCTGGTTTCTACCGACTTGAGCCGCCCCGCTACAAGCGAAACACCAGTGAGCGCACACGGCGCTTTGACAACCGCGCCCATTTTTACGGCAGCAGCCAGCAAGGCATTGGTCGCGGCAACCGGGTCAACCGCGCCGTCGTTTCCCGAATAAGCCGCCTGCAAAGCGCCGCCATAATCAACGCCCGGCTCCATTTCTGCAAGCTCGTCAGCGCCGACCATGCGGGCATCTTCCCCCCATGCGGCTTGCTCGGCGATCTGGGCGATCAGTTTTTGCTCGCGCTCGGGGCTATCGAACCATTCCAGCGAGCCGCCCCAATGCACAGGCAGGTTAAGTTCAGTCGTCAGGTCACGCCAGTTGGATACGCTTTGCTGGCTGAAGGTATGATAGCTGCGCGGCTGTTTGGCATAGGTGGCGTTGATCCAGGCGAAGGTGCCGCGGCTGGCGTGCGAGGCCGGGCCGGTTTTATCGATTACGGTAACCCGCGCACCGGCTTTTGCCAGATGGTAGGCGATGGACGCGCCGATAATGCCAGCGCCGGCCACCACAACATTCAACGGGCTTTCAGTTTGGCTGGGCGCACAGCCCACAAGCGCAGTGGCTGACAGCAGTTTCAGTAAAGTACGACGATCCATTTCAGGCCCCTTGTTCCATTAGCCTCATGTCTAGGACGCTGATATGGGACTGTCAAATCAGGGGGAAGTACCGGCACATGCAGCAGAGTGCCAAATAGGCAAATTATTCAGCCGGTGAAGATACGGTCGCCGAAGGCTTCGTCCAGAACCTTATGGTCCTGGGCTTCAGGTACGTTCTCGGGCAAGCCAAACCCGACATCGATATAGTTGGATTGAAAACAATCATGGGAAACTATCAACTGGTCGCGCGGATCGCCAACGTTATAAACATCGGACACCGTTGCGAGCGCCAGCAAGTTCACAACGCCCGGTGCATGCTGCATTGGCAGCAACAACGCCCGGCTGATACGGCTGGTGCCGTTAAGGAACCCGGTAGAAAACTGCATCAAACCAGCGCAGGGCATAGTGAAAAGATTTCCCCAACAAATTTTTCCCGCCTCACGCACGTCGCCAGCTACCAAATCAAGCCAATTGGTATCTGGAGAATAGGCCTTGACCCGATCTGAAATATTGCTGCCCATCAGACGGCATCGCAGATCATCGGGCGCGGGCAACTCGTAAATCAGGAGGTCCGGGGCAAAAGGCGCGAAATCGCGCAGGGTTACGGCTTTGCGGGTAGGCAAAGCGTCGCCGTCCCTGACATTTTGCCAAAGTTTAAAAAACCGACGAAATAAATCGTCGTTAATCGTCTGCGTGAAATCTTTGTACATACCAGCTCGCCGAACCCTATAAGGCCAGCACACTTTCCAGTTCGCCCAAAACCGTGCGTATGCAGAGATACACAATTCGTGCGCCACAGTATAGTTATTTAACCGGTCAATGGCCTTCTCATCGGTGTGGCAAAGACAAGCCATCGACAAATACGCCAAAAACAACCCTTTCCCGGGCGTTGCGCAAGAATTGTGTTTTCAATCTGGTGGCCAGCGGGCAAACTGCACCCATGACATTGCACCTGAATTTCCCGGACTTGATCTCGGCGCCGCATGGCTTTCTGTCACGGCAAGGCGGCGTGTCGACAGGTATTTATGATGGCCTCAATTGCGGACCCGGGTCAAAAGACGACCCCGACAATGTCAGAGAAAACCGCCGTATTGCCGCCAGCTTGATCGCCGGGCGGCGCGATACACCGCTGGTAAGCGCCTACCAAATACACAGCGACGACGTTGTTGTTGTGTCGTCCGACTGGGGCGAGGACCGGCCCAAGGCCGATGCGATGGTAACTAACCGGCCGGGCATCATTCTCGGCATCTTAACCGCCGACTGCACACCCATATTGTTTGAAGACCGCAGTGCCGGTGTGGTGGCGGCCGCACATGCTGGCTGGAAAGGCGCGCTGTCGGGGGTGATTGAAAACACCGTTACAGCGATGGAAACCTGCGGGGCTGACCGCGCCAACATCGTTGCCGCCATCGGCCCAACCATCCAACAAGCCAGCTACGAGGTCGGCAGCGACTTCGAAGCCCGGTTTGTGGATGTTGACCCGTATTTTGCCGGGTTTTTCATGCCCGGGCAAGATGCCGACCACCGGCAATTCAACCTGCCCGCATTTGTTGAACACCAACTCGGCGCGGCCAATGTAGCCAAAGTGGTGAATAGCGGCATTGACACCTATGCCAGCGAAGATCATTTTTCCTACCGGCGCACCACCCACCGGGGCGAAGCTGACTATGGCAGGCAACTTTCCGGCATTATGCTGGCACGCTAGATAAGACCCACCAAATCAGGTGCGTCTGGCCGGAATTCAGTCAGCAAACTGTTTGCGCATTATCGGGCTGGCCAATATCTGCCACGCAAACTTGGGCCACATGGACCAACTGCTCGCATTCGCTTCCACGTCAGCCAGCATTTTATCAAGATCACCTCTGCTGTAATAAACACCCGCCAAAACAACCCCGTCAATATCGGCGGTCGCACTGATGTCATCCAATGGATTGCTATTCAGCAAAACAACGTCAGCGCGCGCACCGGCTTTAATTACCCCGGCGATATTTTCCAAACTCAGAAATTTAGCCGATTCAATTGTTGCTGCCCGCAGCACGTCGATGTTCGATAGGCCCGCGAGCGAGAGATGCTCCAGCTCGTCGGTCAGCCCAAGGCCGGGGAAAGCAAAACTGTCCGGTGCGTCAGTGCCTGCCAGCACGGTAACGCCGGCGCGGTGCGCGAGCCCCGTTTGCTGCAGCCCAAACTCAAAAATTGCTTTGTAGCTGGCCGCGCCGCCGCCCTCACCGGCGCGTTTTGCCATACCGTCAGCATCCTGCAGCCACATTGTGCGCAGCGGTGCCGGGATATATTTGAGTCGTGGATCAGCCCGGTAGTGAGGATCAAGAGCAAAAGCATCCAGTTTTCGGGTGGTGTGCGTGGGCACAAAGGCCGTTCCTGCCTTGGCCATTGCCTGAAACAAGGCATCACAGCGTTCCGGGTCATACTCAGCGATCATTTTCATACGAAGTTCATTGGTATAACCAGCGAAGAAATCAGGACTGTCCCGCAGGGCGTCAAAACCAGGATAACATTCGAATATAAATACAAGCGCATGCTCGAAACTACGCTGCCCCGCTGCTGCGGCATCAATGCCGCTGACGGCAAAGGGTAGATGGCCCGCCAGATACATGCCAGCATCGCTCGCTGCCTCGGCCAACGCCATATAGCTGTCTCGTGGCAGCATCGTGTAAGTTTTGAGAAAATCAATACCGCGCGCGCTATCAGCTGTTACACGGGTCCGTGCGCCCTCCGGTGTTGCGCCGCCAAGGTTTATATCAAAGCCGCTTGGGATCGCTTGTCCGCCGTTCATCGCCAAGCTGGTTACCTGGTCGTAGCGTGGCCCAACCATCTCGCCGCCCGCAACCGCACTGTTCCAATGTCGTTTATTTGCAGCGCACGCAGTCCAGCTATCGTCGCGGTCAAGGCATCCGCCCATATCCCGAACCGCGGTTACGCCGCTTGCCACATAGAGCGGGTGCGTGAGCGCAGGCGACATCTTGAAACCATGGGTGTGCATATCGAACATGCCGGGAATAACGTAGCGGCCAGTTCCATCAATGATGGTCGCACCTAGCGCCGCTGCATTCGCAGATACATCTGGCCCGGTTGCAGTGATCACACCCTTTTCGATCAGGATATTATGCCCGACTTTCAACTCACCGGTTTCCACGTCAACGATCATGGCACCTGTGATCAGTAGTTGTTGTGCTTGCACGTTTGGCTGGGCAAGGGTTAGCGGCCACAAAATCCCGACCACTAGATAGGCCGCAGCAGCAAAAAGCAGGGCAAGAAGCGTCCTGCCGGTAGTTTTGAAGAATTTTTTCACGGATTGTCCTCGCTGACAGTTTTATTTTTCTAAGTGGTAAGTCGCTGGTCTTTGTTCAATAGCGCTGCCTAGAAGCCCTGCAAAACGGTGTTTTTACCCGCGCGTATTTAACAAGCGATTCGCATACTTGGTGATGTGCCCCCATATTTTACCTCGTATCCGCCGAAACTGCGATGAAAACACCTGGCGATCCGCGAATTTACCAGAAAGATTGCCCGTTCATGACTGGCTGCTTTACAGGGCAAGGCGGCGCTGCTAAAGCTCCATTTATCAGGGTCAATCTTCATCAAGTGGAGGCCACTATGGGCATGAAGATTCTTACGGGAAACGCCAATCCGGAATTGGCTGAAGCTATCGGTGCTTATCTCAATATTCCTCTCGCAAAAGCGTCAGTAAAACGCTTTTCTGATCAGGAAGTATTTGTAGAAATTCACGAAAATGTTCGCGGTGAAGACGTTTTTGTGGTTCAGCCGACAAATTTTCCCTGCAACGACCATATGATGGAATTGCTGGTATGCATTGATGCCTTAAGGCGCGCATCGGCCCGCAGAATTACCGCGGTTATTCCTTATTATGGTTATGCTCGACAAGACCGAAAACCGGGGCCTCGCACACCGATTTCAGCTAAACTTGTTGCCAACCTTATCACCACCGCAGGCGCTGACAGGGTTTTGACCATGGACCTGCACGCAGGACAAATTCAGGGCTTTTTCGATATCCCGACCGACAATCTGTATGCGATGCCCGTATTGGTGCGCGACCTGAAGGAAAAGTATGCCGGCCGTGAAATGACCATCGTATCGCCTGATGTTGGCGGTGTTGTTCGCGCCCGGGCATACGCAAAACGGATGGATGCACCGATCGCGATCATTGATAAACGCCGCGAGCGTGCTGGTGTTTCCGAAGTGATGCATATTGTTGGTGAAGTTGCTGGCACCCACTGCGTGTTGGTTGATGATATTGTTGATAGTGCCGGCACC
>JAJFIU010000135.1 GCA_021774695.1 Alphaproteobacteria bacterium
TGACGACGAGGGTCGTGAACGAATTTCCATTTTGACCTCCACTCAGACACTAGATGCAGACAGCTCAATAGAGAATTTGTCCATTGTTCTGCCTAAACCATACAAAAACGCTAACTGGGCGCTTCCGGGCGGTAATGCAGCCCATAGTATCCATCATCTTGAGATGTCGGATAATCTTTCGCTGGCATGGCGCCGGAAAATCGGCCGCGGCAACGGTAAATACCACCGAGTTATTTCAGGCCCAGTTGCGGCGGATGGTAAAATTTTTACCGTCGATGTTGAAGGCGACGTGTTCGCGGTTTCACTAGCGAGCGGTAATTTGTTGTGGTCAACAGAATTCCGAAACCCCGACGAGCAAAGCAACGTGGGTTTTGGCGGCGGTGTTGCCTATGCAAACGGCGTTGTTTACGCGACTTCAGGTTTTGGATTTTTGGCGGCCTTTGACGCATCTACCGGCGGTGAAATGTGGCGATACAATGCAGGTGTGCCTTTTCGCGGTGCACCAACAATTGAAGCTGGCCGGGTTTTTGCCGTAACTCATGATAACCAGATGTTGGCTATCAATGCCAACGACGGCACGCGTATATGGGATCAGGTCGGTATCGCAGAAAACGCGGGAATGCTCGGGGCAGCAACCCCAGCTATTGATAACGGTACAGTTGTTGTGGCGCTGTCGTCTGGTGAGTTGATCGCATTGCTGGGCGGTAATGGTCGTATCCTTTGGCAGGACACGTTGTCGAGCTCACGGCGATTGACGCCGCTGGCAACTTTGGCTGATATTGACGGCGAACCAGTGATTGACCGCGGCAAGGTTTATGCGCTTAGCCATGCTGGTAGCATGGTTGCTATCGATATGCGTAGCGGTGAACGCTCTTGGGAAGCCGATATTGCCGGTGTTAATATGCCCTGGATTGCTGGCGGTTTTGCTTTTTTAACTACCATCGACGGCCAGGTAGTATCCGTGACGCTGGGTGATGGAAAGGTTCGCTGGGTTTCGCAGTTGCAAAGATTTCTCGATCAGGACAAACGCCGCGATCTCATAAAATGGAATGGCCCAATATTGGCGGGAAATCGTTTACTGGTTACCAGTACCCATGGCTATGCCTTGTCGCTGTCGCCCTACACCGGCGAAGTGTTAAGTGGCATCGAACTTCCAGCTGGTAGCAGTACTGCACCGATTGTGGTGGACGGCACCTTCATTGTGCTGACAGACGAAGGGGAATTGCTCGCTTATCGTTAAGAGCGGGCTACCACAAATAAAATGACTTTTACTCTCGCAATTGTAGGCCGACCAAATGTCGGTAAATCGACGTTGTTCAACCGCCTGGTTGGGCGCAAAATTGCTATTGTCGATGACACTCCAGGGGTGACCCGTGATCGCCGACTGGGTGAAGGGCGCATTGCCGACCTTGAATTTATTCTTATGGACACTGCAGGTCTTGAGCAGGGAGAAAGTGGTTCCTTGCCAGAGCGAATGCGCAAGCAGACAGAAAAGGCGCTGGCTGACGCCGATGTGGCCCTGATGCTGTATGATGCTCGTGCCGGGGTTACACCAACCGACGAGCATTTCGCAGAATGGCTTCGCAAGATGGGCAAACCCATCATCATTGGTGCCAACAAATGCGAAGGCAACGCGGTAATTGATGGAATTTACGAGGCGTTTAGCCTGGGTTTAGGCGAACCAATTGGCCTTTCGGCCGAACACGGTGAAGGGCTCGGCGAGCTTTATCAAGCGTTGGTTGATGCTCTTAAGGGTATTGGGATTGACCCGTACGAGGATGAAGAAGAAGATGAAGACGTCGACAAACGAGAGGTTGACGACGGCCCTGAAGAAGGTGATCTCGACTATGAATTTGTCGATCACGACGAACCTGAAGATAGCCGCCCGCTAAGACTGGCCATCGTAGGGCGCCCAAATTCTGGAAAATCAACGTTAATTAACTATCTGGTCGGTGAAGACAGACTAATTACTGGCCCTGAAGCAGGCTTGACCCGGGATTCAATTGCCGTGGACTGGGAATGGGACGGCATGCCGGTGAAGCTGTTTGATACGGCCGGACTTCGCAAACGCGCGCGGATAACCGAAAAGCTGGAACGTATGTCAGTTGCCGATACGTTCCGTGCAGTTCAGTTTGCTGAAGTTGTTGTTCTATTGCTCGATTCAGAAATTGGTATTGAAAAACAAGACCTTAAAATTGCAGAAAAAGTTGTGCATGAAGGCCGCGCGTTGGTTATTGCCCTCAACAAATGGGATGCAGTTGATGACCGTTTGAAAGTGCACCGGCAACTAAAAGATGCTCTAACCACAAGCTTGCCACAGCTAAAGGGCGTGAAAATTGTTAATTTTTCCGGGTTAACCGGGCAGGGTACTCAGAAACTAATGCCGATGGTGGCTGAAGCGTTTGAGTTGTGGAACACTCGCATTCCAACCGCTGGCTTTAACCGCTGGTTGGCGGAAGCGCTTGAAAAACATCCGGCCCCATCGGTTGCGGGCCGCCGAATTAAAATTCGTTATGGTGCACAGGTGAAATCGCGCCCACCGACCTTTTCGCTGTTTTGTAATCGGCCCGACGAATTGCCAGACAGCTATAAGCGGTATCTGGAAAATGAATTACGACGCGATTTTGAATTGCCGGGTGTGCCGTTGAGGATTTACATGCGTAAAGGCAAAAACCCTTATGAGGGCCGCAGAAATAAGCCCAAAAATAGCAAAAGGGGCACTTCAGCCCGCTAGTTTTCTGGTTTTGAGAGGATGTGTATGACGGATGCATTTATATTCCTGACGCGCCAGCCGAAAAAAATGCGGCAACTCTTAGGAAAATTTTACGAGGCGACGCAGCGTGCGTCCGGTGATTTTGATTTTCATGTTTGTACGTATGAAGATGACATGGACCAGACTGCAACGCAGGTTAAAGTAGGCGGGCGTTCTTTCCGTCACTGGGTTTTTGGAAAAAAATCAGCATTTTCATTAGGTTACCATCAAAAAGTTAATCAGAAAAATTGGTTTCTTATCCCTGGAAACTGCGACATTCCAATCCTCGCATTTTTCAGATTGAATGGAGACTACAGTAGGTACTGGGTGGTGGAAGATGATGTCGATTATAGCGGCGACTTAAAAACACTAATTGATGATCTATCCAAAAACACCGCAGACCTTCAATGTAGTCATGTGCAACGTGGCTGGAACGGGTGGACTTACAACAACACTTTGAAAGCTGGCACGGCGAGGCAAATCGAGCCTTCAGATACGCGCCTGTGTTTTTTGCCGTTCTTTGTCATTAGCCAACAGGGTTTGAGCGCGCTGGATGCAGCCTACAGCAGCGGTTGGGCAGGGCACCACGAACAGACCTGGCCGACAGTTTTGTTGCAGAATGGATTAACAGTATTGGATTTCGGCGGCACCGGCGAATTTGTGGAGCCCGAATATGTTGACCGGCATTATTTCGGCGTGGCAACCCAAAAAGGCAACAAAGTTGGCAGTTTTAAGCCGACGCCGCCTCGATTGTTTGTCGGCCGCAAACCCAACACGCTTTGGCATCCGGTGAAACCCTTCGGTCAATGGTTAAGCGGTACTATTAGGCGATGGAAGTCGATAGCGAACTATTACTTGGATAGGCATAAAACGTAGGCCCCATAAAGACACCGTTGACCCCCTGCGTATGTTATTTATAGTTTTCATATGAATAAATTTATCTGCGCAGCCGCTTTTGCACTGATTTCCGTGTGTGCCAACGCACAATCGGCGACTAAAATCACCTTTGCGACTGACTGGAAGGCCCAAGCCGAGCATGGAGGTTTCTACCAGGCGTTGGCACGTGGTTATTATGCCAACGCTGGGCTGGACGTCACGATCCGCCCAGGGGGGCCGCAGTCGGACAACCCACGGCTTTTGGCAGCTGGCGCACTTGATATAGCTATGGCGTCCAACAGCTTTCAGCCGATTAACATGCTAGCTGCTGGTGCAGATGTAAAAGTGGTAATGGCCTCATTTCAGAAAGACCCGCAAGTGTTGATGGTTCACCCCCATGTGGAGGCGACGTCGATTGCCGACTTGAAGGGCCGCGCAATTTTTATCTCAGATGCAGCAAAAGCCGCTTTTTGGCCCTGGTTAAAGGCGAGGTTTAGTTTTGAAGATATGCAGGTCAGAAAATATAATTATTCTTTGGCACCGTGGTTGGTCAATAAAGAGACCGTGCAGGAAGGCTATCTGTCATCAGAGCCTTTCACGGCATCGCAGCAGGGGATAATACCAAAAGTCTTTCTATTCGCTGACGCCGGTTACCCAGGGTACGCAGGTATGGTTATGGTGCGCGGTGACTATCTAAAAAGTAACGGAGATGCGGTTAAAGCCTTCGTTGCGGCAACCATTGCAGGGTGGCAGGACTATCTATGGGGCGATCCAGAACCTGGCAACGCATTGATATTGCGTGATAACTCAGAAATGACGCCGGAACTATTGGCGTATGCGATCAATGCCATCAAAAGTAATGCGATGGCAGGTGACGCGGTGACTGTAGGCACCATGGACCCGGCTACATGGCAACAGTTTTACCGCGATATGAGCGACCTTGGTGCATTGCCAAAGGGAGTGGATGTCCGCGCAGCTTACAGTCTGGATTACTTGCCCAAGCCCAAAGGTGAAGATTAATGCTTCAGGTCCGTGACCTGTCGTTTCAGTACCGCGGGGGCGAAGCTGTGCTTGACGGCTTGTCGCTCGATTTGGCTGAAAATGAAGTTGTGTCTTTGTTAGGACCAAGCGGTTGCGGCAAATCAACTGTGTTGCGGATTATCGCTAAGTTGTTGGATGTGGGCAAGGGCGCCGTAACCTGGCAGAACGACCCTGAATTGGCCTTCGTTTTTCAGGATCCGGCCCTGATGCCGTGGGCAACCATCGCTGAAAATGTAAGCCTGCCTGGCCGATTAAATGGTAAAATTGACCAACAAGCTGTCCAAGCAGCGTTGAGCGCAGTTGGTTTGACAGATATGGATGCGCGGTTTCCGGCGCAATTGTCCGGAGGGCAGCGAATGCGCACGTCGGTTGCGCGCGCGCTTGCTGCAAGCCCAAAGGTTCTGCTGATGGACGAGCCTTTTGCCGCGCTTGACGAAATACTCCGGTTTCAGATGAATGAGTTGTTGCTTGAGTTAAAGGAGAAGCGCGGTTTAAGCATCCTGTTTGTCACTCACAGCCTTTATGAGGCGGCTTATTTGTCTGACAGGGTGTTGGTTATGGACCAAGGCCAGATTAAAGGCGATGTCATACCAAAATTAGACCGAAGCCTGGGCGCTGCGGACCAACGAGCGTCCAGCGCCTTTACCTCGGCGGTTAGCAGTATCAGTGCCTTAATGTCGGGAGACCGGCAATGAAACGACTTTTCTTACCCGTTGCTGCTTTCGCCGTCGTGTTGGTGTTCTGGCATTACTATGTGACGCTCAACGACGTACCAAAATTTGTGCTACCAAGCCCAATTGCTATCTGGGCGGCGCTGCTTGAGAATATACCACTTTGGATAGAGGCGTCCGGTGCGACGCTCTGGGTTACGCTTAAGGCGTTACTTGCAGCGGTGATTAGCGGTGTGCTGTTGGCGCTTGCTTTCAGCCTGAGTCGCACCTTTGAGGCGACCGTCTATCCGTTTGCAGTTATTTTGCAAGTGACCCCGGTGGTGGCGATCGCGCCGCTTGTTTTGATTTGGGTTGGTATTGATAATGTGGATCGCGCGCAGGTGATTATCGCCTGGCTGGTGGCGTTCTTTCCAATTCTTGCCAACATGTCGGCCGGACTGAAGTCGGTCGATGCAAACCTGAGCGACCTGTTCAAACTATATGGTGCCAGCCCGTTGCAGCGATTTCGTTATCTGCTTTGGCCAACCGCGCTGCCATATCTGTTGGCCAGTCTTAAAGTAAGTGGCGGGTTAGCGTTAATTGGCGGTGTTGTGGCCGAGTTTGTTGCAGGTTCCGGAACCTCTACCGGCCTCGCATGGCGGATTATTGAAGCTGGCAACCGACTGCAGATCGAAAAAATGTTTGCTGGGCTATTGCTGCTGGCAGCCATGGGTATGCTTATTTTCTATGGGTTTACCCTGCTGGAATGGATTATCACTCGGCGTCAGCGTGGTTAGCAGGCGCGCCGCGACAGTTTGTGCCTTGCAGCGGACACCAATCATCGGTACCAAAGCCTCATGAACTTCCAAACCCGAGATAAAGACCGACGCGCAGTTGGTTATTGGCTTCTGTTCGTGACCATGATGGTATTCCTGATGGTGATGGTGGGCGGTGCTACGCGATTGACTGAGTCTGGCCTATCGATGGTTGAATGGCGACCTGTTACCGGTACGTTGCCGCCGCTAAGCGCCGAGGCATGGCAGGTTGAATTTTCCAAATACCAGCAAAGCCCGGAGTACCGGCTGCGCAATCAGGGCATGAGCCTCGATGACTTCAAAGGTATTTTTTATTGGGAATGGGGGCACCGTTTGCTTGGCCGTTTGATTGGGCTGTTTTTTGCGGCTCCTCTCGCGTGGTTTTGGCTAAAAAAGCGCATTCCGCCCGGTTACAAGCCAAAACTGCTAGCGCTTTTGGTGCTTGGAGGGATGCAGGGGGTGCTTGGCTGGTATATGGTTATGTCTGGCTTGGTAGACGAACCAGCGGTTAGTCATTACCGACTAGCAGCCCATTTGGGCTTGGCGCTGTTCATAATGGCAGCGCTTTTATGGACCGCGCTATCATTGTTTAATCCAAAACCTGAAAAAACGCCTGCCAAGTTGAAAACCTTCACGCAGGCCGCCATGCTTATGCTGATCTTGCAGATCATCATGGGAGCATTTGTTGCGGGTCTGAAGGCAGGGCTGATCTATAACCAGTGGCCGATGATGGGTGAAGGTTTCATCCCGCCTGGTCTTACTGCGATGGAGCCTATATGGCGCAACTTTTTAGATAATGCCGTAACAGTACAATTTGATCATCGGATTGGGGCCTATATTCTTTCTGTCGTCACAGTGCTGATATTTTGGCAAGCCCGGGGCGCAGCGTTGCGGCTAAAAACAGCATCTTTTTTTCTTTTGTTGGCAGTTGCCCTTCAAATGCTTCTAGGAGTTATTACATTGTTGTTTGAAGTGCCCGTGTTTTGGGGTACTGCACACCAAGGCGGCGGAGCGGTTGTTTTGATGGTGTTGGTTTACTTGATGCATCTACAACGTAAGGAAACGGCGAAGTGATAGAAAAAGAAGAGGCAGATAAAATGTCCGAAGAATTTGTGATGGTTTATGTAACTGTGGATAATGAAGATGGCGCAGTTCATTTAGCGACTGCGTTGGTATTGGAAAAGCTGGTTGCTTACGTCAATGTCAAAACCGGTGCTCGTTCGATTTACGAGGCGGACGGTATGATACAGCTGGAAAACGAAGTTGTTATCATCATGTTTGCCGCCCGCAAAAATCAGGAACGGATCGTTGAGCGGGTGAAAGAGTTACACAGCTATGCTGTGCCGTGCATAAATGTCATGCCTATTGTTGCAGGTAACCCTGATTTTCTGGATTGGGTTGACCGGCAAAGCCGCTAACTAGCGCTTGGGTGAAACCCACAAATTATAAATGCGCCCGACCATATCATCGTTTTGCACGCTGATTGGTTCGCCGTCCACTATGAGCGCTGTACGTCCTTGCGCTGAAAGTCCCCAGCCTTCCCCCTTCATTGAAACTGCCATGCCCCATTTGTAGCGCGGCGTGGGCCCGAAAGGGTATTCAACCAAATCGTCGCGCTGATAAAACTGTGGAGACAAAAGAAGTGTAACGCCTTCAGCCATATAATGGTCTTCAACATCATCGCGGTCGGCATCTGCGCCTATTGCAATGCCGTAATTGGTGTCACCAGCCGTGAATATAGGTAGGAATTCTGCCAGCGACGGCTCCGCTACAGTTAATTCTGCTGCTGACGGCTCTATTTGGCGGACGGCATCCACCAGCGGCTTGCCGTCAGGCGTGTAAACAAAACTGGTGTGGAATATGGGCCCGTGGCCATAGGTAAGCCCGCCCGGGTATATGCCGGGCGTCATCAACAGGCCGGATCCCGCCACGATCGTTACTTTGTATTTTCGAGCCAACGCGGAAAAAACAGTATCGAGCGTCATCGCAGCGGTCTGGCTTTGCGCCCGAATTGCAGCGGCGGCTCTTTTATTGACAGCATCGAAAATATAGTAATTTTTGCTAAATTGGGCCAGATTGTAACTGATGATCGGGGTTAGTGCATTGCTGATACTACCGGCGTTGTAGGTGCGGCTTTTTTGGCCAGCAGCAAGAAGCCCTGTGCCGATATGTGCGGGGAATAACACCAGCGTATCCGGGCGCAGCAGGTCGTTTTCGCGGGCAACTTCCAAATAAGACGATAGTTTGATTTCCAGATGAACGGCAGAGGCGAAGTCGGTTGTTTCCAGATGGGGCTCAACGCCGATGACATTGAGGGTAGCTGTTTCTTGGATGCCGAACTCCTCAACAAGGATCTCGGCGTAGCGCGGCACGGCCTTTTGAACCGAAAAACCGGGCCAGAAAAAGTAAAGCGCGGCGACCAATACGGCCGCCAGCACAATTTTCTTTTTGGGGTGTCTCTTTAACAAGCTCTATGCATCCGACACTTTAACGACTTGTTTTCCGAAATTCTTGCCGCCGAGCATGGCAATGAATGCCTGGGGGGCATTTTCAATGCCTTCAGCGACACTTTCCCGGTATTTTAGCTTGCCTTCCTTGATCCAGCCCGCACCGATGCCGACCCATTCGCGGCACAGATCTGGGTAGTTGGAAACAATGAATCCCTGCATGCGTACGCTTCGGCCAACCAGTACAGCCATATTTCGCGGCCCACCCGGTAGGTCATCCATTTTGGAATTATACATGGAAATCATGCCGCATAGCGCGATGCGGGAATTGAAGTTCAGGTTATTGATGACAGCTTCCAACACGGGGCCACCAACATTTTCGAAATAAACGTCAATGCCGTTAGGATTTGTTGCACGGACAGCTTTGTAAACGTCGTCAGTTTTATAATTAAAGGCGGCATCGAAACCAAGTTCATCGGTCAAGTAGGCAACTTTGTCGTCTGTTCCGGCGCTGCCAGCCACATGGCAGCCCATGTTTTTACCGATTTGGCCGACAACTTGGCCAACCGCGCCGGACGCAGCAGACACAAACAGGTTTTCACCGTCCTTCATTTCTGCGACGCCTTTAAGACCTACATAAGCTGTCATGCCTGGCATACCGAGGACGCCCAAATAATAGGATAGGGGGGCAAGCTTGGGGTCAACCGGATTGTAACCGGCCCCGTCGGTTACAGTGTAGTTTGCCCAGTCACCCATGCCGGAGATATATGTGCCCACTTCAAATGGGCCGCCGTTGGAGGCGACCACCTTACCAACTATACCCGCTTGCAGGGGTGCGCCGATTTGAAATGGTGGGACATAGCTTTTCACATCGTTCATACGGCCGCGCATGTAGGGATCAACAGACATATAGCTGGTTTGGACAACAATTTGTCCGGCGGCTGGTTCTGGGATAGCCGTCTCAGTGATCCCGAAATTATCTGTGGTGGGCCACCCGTTTGGGCGACTATTAAGAATGATCTGCTTGTTTGACATGGAAAACTCCTTCATTTCCGACATATATTACCAAATTAATCTGGAATTGCTTCTGTCGATGATATGGGCTGAAAGTGATATTTTGCAAATAACCGTTTAATTGTTGGTTTTTTTGTGGGGTAAATAAATACCTCATTTTTAAACCGTTGTTTTATCTTATGTATTTACGATTTCAACCGAATATTAGACGTTGACATAAGCTCCAGTACGCCTATATTGCGCGCCTGAACCAGATTTGAGCCTGAGAATATTGATAGGCTCGTGAATGTAGAAGCGGACGGCTTGAAATTGAGTTGTCCTAACCTGAGGTACCATTGCGATGAAAACATATTCCGCAAAAGCTTCGGAGATTGAAAAGAAATGGCTGATCGTCGACGCCGAGGATCTTATCCTTGGTCGTATGGCGCAGGCTGTTGCTGTCGTTCTTCGCGGTAAACATAAAACAACCTATACACCTCACTTGGATTGCGGCGATAATGTTATCGTTATCAATGCAGAAAAAGTGAAACTGACCGGCAAGAAACTGGCTGACAAAGTTTATTACCGTCACACCGGTCACCCGGGCGGTATTAAATCTACAACAGCTGGTGAAATTCTTGCAGGCCGTTTCCCCGAGCGTGTTGTTGAAAAAGCCATTGAACGTATGATCCCTAAAGGCCCGCTGGGCCGCCAACAGCTTCGCAACTTGCGGGTTTATGCTGGCACAGATCATCCTCATGCAGCGCAAGATCCTACAGTGCTAGATGTTGGCGCTATGAACCCAAAGAATAAGAGGTAAGCAGATGGCCGACCTTCAAGACCTTAAAGAACTTACAGGCGAAACAGACGCTGTTGCTGAAGACGCAGCGGTAGAGCGTGTTGTTGTTGTCGATGCCATGGGCCGTTCGTATGCCACTGGTAAGCGTAAAAATGCCGTTGCACGTGTTTGGATTAAGCCAGGCTCTGGTAAAATCACAGTAAATGGCCGCGATCAGGAAACATATTTTGCTCGCCCGACACTGCGTCTAGTTGTGAACCAGCCGTTTCAGGTTGCAGGCCGCGAAAACCAGTATGACGTTATCGCAACTGTAAAAGGCGGCGGGCTTTCTGGCCAAGCCGGCGCGGTTAAGCACGGTATTTCCAAGTGCATGCAGCTTGCAGAACCAGAACTTCGCGGCGCGCTTAAAGCTGCTGGGTTCCTGACACGTGATAGCCGGGTTGTTGAGCGGAAGAAATACGGTAGAGCAAAAGCTCGTCGTTCATTCCAATTCTCCAAGCGTTAAGACCAGATCTCTTTACGCTAAGAATTGGACAAAGTTTCAGTTTCGAGTATTTGTTTCGAGTACCAATATATTTTGTTTCGAGTTCAAAAGGCTGCCCCGTGGGGCAGCCTTTTTTTTATAGTACAGTTGTTATTTTTATAGTAGTTAGTATTATGAAAACACGATGCCTGCGAAGCTATATAGGATGTAAAAAATGCGCTGCCTATTTCAGATAATCTTACTTGTAGTTTTATCTTCCTACACTGTAACTGCTGACGACTTCGAGGACGAAGTCTTGAGAACGATGAAGCTAACAAATGCGATTCAACCAACTATGAAACTGATGGATCAGTCATTGGCCACTATGTCCCCTATGCTTATAGACCAGATGTTCCAACAATATACTGATGAGGGTAAGGCGGTAAAACGAGACGAAGTCGTTGAATTAATTACAGAATGGCGAAAAAGGTTCATTGAAAGAGTTGCCAGTAAGTTAACACCTTTATTGACGGAGGAATATCGAAAATTCTTCACGTTAGGAGAGATTAGAGAGTTAAACGAACTTTTTGAGCAGCCGGTTTTCAGAGCCTATGCAGCAAAAACACCAGAGATGATGGCCGCAGTTGGAAAAGCTGCCGAAAGACTAGGTCAACAACTAGGTGGGGAAGTGCTGGAGGAACTAACATCGGAAAACCCTAAATTTCAGTGATCCTCAGGGCAGGGCCCATTTCTGCTATGAGTTCAAAAGGCTGCCCCATGGGGCAGCCTTTTTTTATCGATTAAGACAGTAAGCTACAGTGCCGCCTTCACGTTCTCCGTCAAACAGGAAACCCGCATTGGTTAGAACGCCAATCGATCCGATCAAATGCGGATAAGTGTGGGCAATAACACTAGTAACGCGTTTGTCGGCAAAGGCTTTTTTAACAAGAAGCCGCGATAGCCGTGTCGCCAAACCCTGCCGTCGATTTGGACTTAGAATGCTATAGCCTATCTCGACGGTACCTTTGTTGTCCGGCGGCGCGATAAAACCGCCGGTGCCGACCAGCGCCGATATTGGCGCTGTGTGAATGGCATAATAAGCTCCCCATCCTTCTGCGCCTGGTGCCGTTTTGAGCACGTTCAAGAAGTGACCGTAGCTGTCTGCATCGTTCAATTCTGGCGGCCAGTAGGGCGGTGCAGAAACGTTAAGCAAGGTAAAGACTTGAGTGTGATCACCCGCCAGTTCTGCTTCAAGCATTGTGATTGTGGCAGGAACAAGCGTTAGCCGCCCGTCTGTCAGGTTTTTTAATTCAGATGTCATTGGATACCCTAAATGCATCGCTGCGACAGTGCGTAGCGGATTTTATGTTTTAATAAGTGCGGATGAACAGTATTCACCAGACCAGGGTGTTAACACTGTTCATTTTTCTGCCATTAGGCAATCACAGGCGCATCCATGCATTGTTAGATGTTGGCAGCATAAAAGGGTTGAGGCCGATGTCCAATTCTAAATCAGACAGCTTTCTAGAATTCCGGTTATTTATGCGATTAACAACGCATATCTGGTACAAGCATGCTGAAAAATAACAATGTATTGCTTGAGAAAAATTAAATATCTATTTGTCTAAGCTAAATTTAATGATGGTCATGACCGCAGTGGGGGTCGCCGCATGCCTGTGTGTGCTTGATATCCTTGAGCATCTTCTTGATCAAACGGTCGCGTTTTAATTTTGATAAATTATCAAGGAATGTACGACCGTCCAGATATTCCATTTCGTGTTGGATTACGGTTGCTAACCATCCTTCTGCCTGCAGGCTTTGTGATGCCCCAGCCTTATCTAGATAGTCCAGTTCCAGTGACGCTGGTCGTTCGATTTCGGCGCGGATTCCGGGGAAACACAGCGAAGCTTCCTCGTGTTTTTCCGTTTCAGTCGCCATGTTATTAATATGAGGATTGATGCACACCAAAGGTGCTCTGACGCCTTCTTGCTGCAAATCGATAACAATGATGCGCTGCAACACACCGACCATCGGGGCTGCGAGGCCGATACCTCTTTCCGTATACAGGGTTTCAAGCATATCGTCACACAGCAAGCGAATGTTTTCGTCTACTTGCTGCACGCCGGCTGCTTTCTGCCTGAATATCGGATTGGGCGCCATAACCAAACTAAGTGTTGCCATGATGACTTTCCTCTTCGTGTAATCCCGGTTTAAGGTTATGTAGTCACGGGGGCGGGTATAAGTGAGCGCATAACGAAAACTAAAATGTTCACTAGGCTGGCAATGAGGGTTAATCAAGCGAAATGTCGCAAGGCTATCTAACACTCGCAACTGGCGACCGTCAGTTTTTTGATGCAGCGGTCAATCTGGCGATCAGTGTCCGGTTAAATGATGCTAAGCGCCCAGTTTCGCTTTTGTGTGATGACTTGTCAAAACTGGCAGACGATGAAAAACAAGTGTTTGACCGCATTATTGTTGCGCTGCCTGGTACGCTGGGCGTTGGCTGTGCCGGAAAACTAGATGTGCCGAGTTTTCTGCCCTACGACGAAACCATGTTTCTCGATTCCGATTGCCTGCTGATGAAGCGAGATATGGACCGCCATTGGCAGAAGCTGGCCACACAGTGCTTTAATGTTGCCGGTGATACGGTGAAGAGCGGGGTCTGGTATACCTTCGAGATAGCAAAAGTCTGCAAGGCGCT
>JAJFIU010000136.1 GCA_021774695.1 Alphaproteobacteria bacterium
GCTGTCAGCGCTTTGACCTAAAACGGGTGGAGGCGCAAACGCTGGTGGACCATTTGGCCAAACTGGTGAAGGCCGAGGATTGCACGGCCGAAGACGGTGCGCTGACCCTGATCGCGCGCGCCGCCGAAGGGTCGGTCCGCGATAGCTTGTCGCTGCTGGACCAAGCCATTGCCCACGGCGCCGGCACAGTAACCGAGGCGCAGGTGCGCGACATGCTCGGCCTTGCCGACCGTGCCCAAGTGTTGGATCTGTTCGAGCAGATTATGAAAGGTGAGATTGCCGCGGCACTGACCACGCTGCGCCACCAATATGACAGCGGCGCAGACCCGGTGGTTGTTATTAACGATCTCTTGGAAGTGTCCCACTGGTTAACCCGGCTTAAGGTAACCCCTGACACCGGCACCGATGCTTTGGTGTCTGAGGCGGAAAAAGAGCAGGGCGGCAAGATGGCGACAACGCTTGCCATGCCACATCTGACGCGCGCGTGGCAAATGCTGATGAAAGGCCTGACCGAAGTACGTGTCGCGCCCAGTGCTATCGCAGCCGCCGAGATGGTTCTTATCCGGATGGCATATGCTTCTGGCCTGCCGAGCCCGGCTGATTTGGTGAAAAAACTACAGAATGCCCCTGCGCAACCGACTAGTCCCACTGTGCCTGCGGGTGGGCAAGCCCAAGGCGGCGCGTCAGCCGCTGCGCCGCAACAAGCGCCGGCAGCGCAACCGCGTTCCGCCGAAGTAGTCGCACTTCGTGCCGAGACCGTGGGCGACCATCCGCAACACCCGATGCCGGTCACTTTCGAGAAAATGGTAGCGCTGTTTCAGGCCGAGAAAGAAGGCATTCTGGCGACCGTGCTGACCGATCATGTTCGTATCGTTGATTATAAGCCCGGTACCTTTTCGATCACCACTACGGGGCGGATGCCAAATGATTTTGTCATGCGCGCCAAATTGTGCCTGAAAGCTTGGACCGGGCAGGATTGGATGATCTCGATCGATAACGCCGCAGCGCCCGCCAGCACCACCCTCAAGGAACAGCACGATGCGCGCACCAAGAAGCGCCGCGAGGAAACACTGGAAGACCCTGCGGTGAAAGCGTTGCTGGGTGTGTTCCCCGAAGCACGGTTGCTGGCAGTACGCGACAAACGCTCGCTGGACGAACAGCTTGAAGAAGCGGCCGCCGCTGACGACGGATTAAGCTACGACGATACAGAAGACGACAGCGAAGAAGACAAAAGCGAATTCGATTTTTAGAAATTTTTGCAATTAAGGCCTGAAACTCATGGAAAATCTCACCGAAATGCTGAAAAAAGCTCAGGAAATGCAAGCCAAAATGGGCGATATGCAGTCTGGCCTTGCCGATATGATCGTTGAAGGCGAAGCCGGTGCGGGCATGGTCAAGGTTACCCTGACCGGGACAGGCGATATGAAAAATGTCTCAATTGATGACAGCCTTTTCTCCACCGAAGACCGCGAAGTGCTGGAGGACCTGATCGTCGCCGCACACAATCAGGCCAAAGCAAAAGTGGCAGACGCAGCCGCCAAACAGATGAAAGACCTAGCCGGCGGCATGGGCCTGCCCGCTGGTTTCAAAATGCCTTTTTGATTGGAGGGGGAAAATGGCCGCAAACAAAGATTTGGTAGAATTTGTGGATCGGGCCTTGGGAAAAGGGCTAAGCCGGAATGAAATTCGTGCGGCCTTGACTGAGGCTGGATGGGAACAGGATGAGGTGCGGAGTGCTTTGTTAGCATTCCACCAATCAGATTTCCCGGTGCCTGTCCCAAGTAAGCGATATTCGCTGGTGGCAAGAGATACAGTTTTTTATCTCTTTTTGTTTGTCGCCCTGCATCTGGCGGCTTTTGGCCTCATCGCCTTGAGTTTTGATATCCTTAATTTGGTGATGAGAGAAGCAACCGACCATTCCGACGTGTCTTATGTTGAAGCCAATGTCAGATACTGGCTGTCCTGGTGCATTGTTTTTGTTCCTGTCTATTTGTTTACAGCCTGGAAAGCAGAGGCCCGCCGCAGGTTGGATCCCAATTGCCCCATGTCCACCGGGCGGCAGTGGTTGACCTATCTGGCTTTGTTTGTCGCTAGCATGACAGCCCTTGGTGATATGGTGGCGCTGGTTCAAAGTTTCCTCTCAGGGGACCTAAACCTACGTCTGTTCATGAAAATCGCAGTTGTTGCGGTCGTATCTGGTGCAGTGATAATTTATTATTATCGGGATATAAAATCAGCGGAAACCGGGCAGGAGATGCCTGATGAAACCTAGAAAAAGCTTCGTCGTCTTTGTCGCTGTTTTTTCTATTTTGGCGCTTGGGCTGGTTTTTATTGGGGCTGGATTGATCGACTCGCCTGCGGTAATGAAGCTGCGAAAACTGGATAACCGGCGCGCGAGTGACATCAAAGGAATGGCGATGGCCGTCGCTGATTTCTATAAGAAGAATAATGCCTTGCCGCAGAAAGTTACTGAGGTAACCGTAGGAAGGTTTTCTTTAGCCGACCCTGTGACGAGTATCTCATACCCATACCGTGTGGTTAGTGAACATATGTTTGCGCTGTGCGCAACCTTTGCGACGTCAAATCTAAAATATGGCAGAGAGACAAGTTTTTATGTGGCTGGAACCTATTATCAGTTGCATCATGACAAAGGCCAAACCTGTTTTGAATTTGATGCCCTGAAAAAAGATGCAGGTTAATTGTGGTATAACCTGTGCCTAGGTTCGATCATCCCTGCTTCGTTTACCTGCTGGGCAGTATCATCGGTGGTGCGCCGAAAACCTATGTGGGCTGGACCAATGATCTGGAAAAACGCCTTGCCGCTCACAACAGTGGTACAGGCGCCAAGTCAACGCGCGGGCGGCAGTGGATTATTCTCTATACCGAAGAGTTCAAAAACCGCTCAGATGCCATGAGCCGGGAATGGCACTTGAAACGTGACCGGAAATTCCGCAAAAAGCTTCTGGAAGACTTTTTGGCAAAGGATAGCTGATGCCCCGTTCCCACGGCAGTGACATTGATAAATTGATCCAGCTTTTGGCAAAATTGCCCGGCCTTGGGCCGCGCTCGGCCCGCCGGTCAGCGCTGCAAATGCTCAAGAAAAAAGACAGTGTCATGGTGCCCTTGGCCACGGCGCTCAATGATGTGGCAGCGCGCGTACAAATCTGCGAGCGGTGCGGCAACGTGGATACCCACAATCCCTGCCATGTGTGCGAAGACACCCGGCGCGACCAAACAACCCTGTGTGTGGTTGAGGAAGTGGCTGACCTGTGGGCGCTTGACCGGTCAGAAACCTACAAGGGGCTATACCATGTGCTGGGCGGCACGCTGTCGGCGCTGGACGGTGTTGGCCCCGATGACCTGAATGTTGCCGGTTTGATCAACCGTGCGGCAGGCGAGGGCGTCGTTGAAGTCATACTGGCACTTAACGCCACTGTGGACGGCCAAACCACCAGCCATTATCTGGCTGAACGGCTTGCCGACAGCGGTGTGCGCGTAACCGCATTGGCGCACGGTGTGCCGGTGGGCGGCGAGCTTGATTATCTGGATGACGGCACGCTGGCTGCAGCGCTTCGTGCCCGTAGCCTTGTTTGATCACATGGCAAGTTTGATGAATTGGACTGTTGAATGAGCGAAACAATCACCCATAAAGGCGCATGCCATTGCGGCACAGTGCAGTTTGAAGTGGATGCGCCGGCAACCCCGAATGTCAGATCGTGCACCTGTTCCATATGTGCGGCTACCGGTTTTCTGCATCTTATCGTTGAGGCGGATGCATTTCGTATTGTCGCTGGCGAGGATAACCTGACCGAATATCGTTTTAATACCGGCGTAGCGCGCCATCTGTTCTGCAAAACTTGCGGGGTTAAGCCCTTTTATGTGCCGCGCAGCCACCCGGACGGTTGGTCTGTCAATGCACGCTGCGTTGATAAAAGCAGTATGGACGGCATGACCATCAGCGAATTCGACGGTGCCAATTGGGAAGCCTTTATCCACCAGATTACCTAATCAGCTAATTCATAGGGAGGGGGAAAGATGGCGGTCATAGATGCGCTGTGGGCGCATGGGGGTGTATGACCGCCACCATTGTTGGTGCACTGGGGTCCGCTGATACGACAGGTGCAGGGGTGCAAGACCTGTCAGATAAATACCGTATTGCATTGGTTCAGATCAAATTGTTCTGCCGTGACGATTGCGGCGTCGCCTGTGAACATTATAATATGTTGCTCCGGAAGCGCCTGAAGTGCTTATTGCCAAACAATTTAACCGACTTGGAAGGCTACGGTCAGCGGGTCAATATGTGACCAACGCTTTGATCATACCAAATACACGCATAAGAAGAAACTAAAACTTTATAGTTGTTTGTTAAACTACAGTTGACTGCTGTGAACCCATTTCAGTTGGACCGCGAGCCGGTACGCTATTGCTAAATGACAAGTCGTTTCAAAACATTCAGGTAGATATCGCTGAGTGTTTCGATGTCGCTGATCGCAACATGCTCATCAATTTTATGCATGGTCGCGCCAACGAGGCCAAATTCAACAACCGGACACATGTTTTTAATGAAGCGGGCGTCTGATGTGCCGCCGGTGGTGGAAAGCTCCGGCGTTTTGTCGATCACTGTCTGAACCGCAGTTACGACGGCATCGGAAAGCGGGCCTTTTTTGGTCAGGAAACTGTCGCCGGAAACCCACCAGTCAATTTCATAGTCAACACCCGCTCGTTTCATTCGCCGCGTCAGCTCGGCTTGCAAGCCCTCTGGTGTAAATTCATTGTTAAACCGAACATTGAACCGCGCCTTCGCCTCAGCCGGGATAACATTGTGGCTATCGTTATCGATATCAATGTTAACAATTTCCAGATTGGAGGCTTGAAACAGCTCGTTGCCGGCGTCGAGCGGCTCTTTGTTGAGTTCGGCGAGTATGGCAACCAGGTCCGGTACCGGATTTTTCGCCGTATGGGGGTATGCCACATGGCCCTGAATGCCGTGCACCTTTAACATGCCGTGCAAGCTGCCGCGCCGGCCGACTTTAATCATTTGCCCCATTTCTTGCGGATTGGTCGGCTCGCCAACCAGGCAATAATCAAGGGTCTCGCCGCGCTCCTCGAGCCAGTCCAACACTTTTTTGGTGCCGTTGATTGCAGGTCCTTCTTCGTCGCCGGTGATCAACAGTGAAATTGATCCTTTTGGTGCTTCGTCCCTCAAAAGCCGGCTGACGGCAGCAACAAAAGCGGCGATGGCAGATTTCATATCCGATGCGCCGCGCCCATATAGATTGCCGTCTTTGATGTCGGCGGCAAAAGGGTCAACGCTCCAGCTGCCCGTTGCGCCCACCGGAACCACGTCAGTGTGTCCGGCGAAGCAGAAATTGGGTGCGCCAGTTCCGAGCCGTGCATACAGATTTGGCACCGGATCGGTTCCGTCTTCTTCAAAAACCAATTTATGGCAATCGAAGCCCAGAGCCGTGAGGTTCTCCGCGAGCAAATCCAGCGTATCACCGTTATCCGGTGTCACACTCGGGTGTCGGATTAGTGCCTGCGATAGCTTAATGGGGTCAATCAGGGCCACGCGTCAGTCTCGCAGCAAATCATTGACGGATGTCTTGGCCCGCGTTTGCTCGTCAACCCGCTTTACAATTACGGCGCAAGACAGGCTTGGGCCCGGTGTGCCGTCGGGCAGCGGTTTCCCCGGAAGGCTGCCAGGCACAACAACGCTGTAAGCAGGTACACGGCCTCTGAATATCTCGCCGGTTGCGCGGTCAATAATTTTTGTCGATGCGGTGATGAAAACGCCCATCGAAATAACCGAGCCTTCTTCGACGATAACACCCTCAACAACTTCAGACCGTGCGCCGATGAAGCAATTGTCTTCGATAATCGTAGGGTTGGCCTGCAAAGGCTCCAACACGCCGCCAATGCCCGCGCCAGCCGAGACATGAACATGAGCACCAACTTGAGCGCAACTACCAACACTGGCCCAGGTGTCAACCATCGTGCCCTGGCCCACATGGGCGCCCAAGTTTACAAACGAAGGCATGAGAACCACATCTTTTGAGATATAGGCCGAGCGGCGCACGATTGAGCCGGGTACAGCGCGAAAGCCAGCAGCTTTAAACTCTGCAGCGCCCCAACCCTCAAATTTACTGGGAACTTTGTCCCACCAATTGGTGTCGTTGCCCGCACCGCCAGCTATTAGCTCCATATCGTTCAGCCGGAATGACAATAGAACAGCTTTTTTCAGCCACTGATGCACCTGCCACCGGCCATCTGTTTTGCTGGCAACACGAAGGGTGCCGCTGTCCAGTAAATCAAGAGCTGAATTTACGGCTTCGCGTACGGCCCCTGTGGTGTCGCTGCTGATAGTATCGCGCGCATCGAATGCCTCGGATATGGTTGCCTCTAACTGGGAATAGTTCATTGCAGAACCCTTTATAAAACGCTGCCATACTTGGGCGTAAATCGGTGATCAAAAAGCTGGCAAACAATAGCGTCCCTGCCTTTGAAGTCAATGCATCCACTGATGCTGTTTTATGATTTTTGGCGTGTGATGTGGCCGTCCAACCAACCGTGCAGGCTATTTGTCTCAGCATGGACTTTTGCCGCGTCATAATCTGCCTCGCCCCATACGCTGCCGGTATTGATCCAAACCGTTGCCATGCCAAGCCCGTGGGCTGGTATAAGGTTGCGAACCATGTCCTCAAACATGATGGCTCGCTTAGGGTCCACGCCGTACCGGCGCAGAAATAAATCATATACATGTGGTTTTGGTTTGGGTGCCAGTTCGGCGGCATGAATATCAAATATACCTTCGAACAGGTCGGCAATTCCCAGCCGGTTCAGCACTCGCTCGGCGTAGGGTAGGTCTGCGTTGGTGAAAACCAGCCGCCGCCCATCTAAGGATTGCAGCGTCTTGCGCAGCGCAGGATCATCGGCAATTGGAGACAGGTCTATATCATGCACGCTGTCCAAGTAATGTTGGGGATCGATACTATGGTTGGCCATTAGCCCGCCCAGGGTTGTGCCGTGCTCCAGCAAATAGCCTTTTTGAATCTTGCGCGCAGCCACCGGGTCCAAACTGAGTAAATTTTGAACATATTCGCCGATTTTTACGTCAACTTGCGAGAACAAATTGCTTTCTGCCGGGTACAGAGTGTTGTCCAGATCAAACACGAAAACATCGCGGTTCTCGGAAAAAACCGGGTGATCTTGTCCTAACGTTTCATCAGCAACAGCTTTGTGCGGCATTATTGGTCCTATCATATGACCTGATTGGTGATCTGGTTTGGCATTTGAGATGGCAGTACGAATGATTTGCCGATGTTAAAACAACTTTAACTGTGTGGTCTTACCGTATGTCGGGAACAGTTTCCAGTTAAGTGATCAAAGCGAATGCTGAAGTTTCGAAAAAACAACCATAATCTGTCGCCGACATTGGCGAAATCCACCGTTTGTGCAATTTCGGTTGGCCTGAGCGGCCGCGTTGTCGACAATAGCAGCAACGCATTTCCTTTATTGAAATCGTGGGAAGCGCAAAATTCGGAGCTCGTGTCGCTTTATGATGCGGTTAAACTTAATCGGTCGGTGGCAGAGGAGCGGATGACCCTGCCCGACGGCACCCGTTATTCACTAACCGGCGTTTATTTTGCCGATCGGGTTATGATTACGGCGCGAGATACCACCATGTCGGACCGGATGACCGAAGCTCTTCTGGAAAGCAGGGGCATGTTCAAAGGTTTGCTGGACCGGGCTGTCGATTTTTGTTTTGAAGTGGACGAAAACAGGGCCTTTAGATTTGTGTCTCCAGATCAGGCTTTTGGTCAAAAACTGGAAAGCTGGATTGGGCGGTCAGCAGACGATATTTTTTGGCAGAACGCCAAAGTGCCATCCCGGAATCCATTTGCTTCGAAGAAAGCCCACACATTTGATGAAGTGCATGTCGACTTTGGCCTCGGCGAAAAATACTGGGTCAGCTTTTCCGTTGAACCCGTTCATTCACGCGATAACAAGATTAAGGGTGTCAGGGGTGTGTGCCGCGACGTCTCAGCGCAAGTGGCAGCCGACCGCCAGACTCGTTTGGATAATTTGCGAATGAGCATTCAGCAGCGAATCGTTAGTTTAATCAACACAACTGAAACTTCAGAGAGCCTGTTGGACAGCGCCTCAACTGAATTGATGGATGTATTACGAGCCGACCTGGTTTGGTCCGTTGTTAAGTTTCCCGAAGGTTTGGTGCCAGCAGCAATCTGCGGTGAAGCCGCGGTGAAACCCAATATTGAAGAAATATGGAAAAAACTGGCACTGGCCGCAGACCCTATCATTCAGGTTGAGGATGAGGGCCGCAGTCATTTAGCGGTTCGCCTGGAGGAAGCTGGTAGCGGTATTGGAATGTTTGTTATATGCCGCGATACAACGGTCTACCCTTGGGCGGAACATGAAAAATCCTTGCTGGCAGACATTACCGGGTCGCTGGCGGCGGCTTTCGGCAAAGCGCAGCTTATCAATAAATTGCAGCGGCTGTCCTCGCTGGACGAACTATCCGGCATTATGAACCGGCGCGCTTTTGTCGAATCGGTTGAACGGCGATTGCGCCATCAATGTCGGTCGGGTCAATCGGGCTGTTTGCTGTTTGTCGACCTTGATCACTTCAAACAAGTTAATGACACGCTGGGTCATAAGGCCGGTGACGTTGCGATTAAAATGGTGGCGCAAAAAATGCAGACGCTAGTACGTTCTTGCGATTTTGTCGGCAGGTACGGTGGTGATGAATTCGTCCTGTGGCTGGAAGATATTTCTCCGGCCGATGCGGCACTGAAGGCAAGAGCCCTTATCGACGCGATGCCGAAGATTAGAGAAGAAATTGGCGCAGAGCATCTGGAATTGTCAGCATCTGTCGGCGTTTGCTCCTCTACTCCGGGATCAGATCTGAATTTCGCGGGTTTGGCGGAACGAGCCGATGCCGCACTCTATGAAGTTAAAAAAGCTGGGCGAAGCAATGTGGCGATTGCACCCGAAATAGGTGAGCCGCAAAAAGTGATGGCGGGAGGGGTGGCCTGATGCTGCAAAAAATTAAAACTATGTTTGGCGGCGAGAAGATATTGCCAAAAACACTGTCGGTGGAAGAAGAGCAGAAAATTCTCAAGGCAGGCACCGAAGGGCAAAAGAAACAATTGGCCTCGAGGGAAGATGCGCGCCCCGAAGTTTTATATTTTTTGGCGGAGGACCAATCGCCGTCGGTTCGCCTGTTAATTGCAGGTAATTCTTCTACTCCGATTCAGGCGGACGAAATTCTCAAGAATGATTCGGATGAAAATGTGCGGGCAGAACTGGTGCGCAAAATTGGGCGACTGGTTCCTGGTATGAAAACCGAAGAGCAGAGAATTATTCGTGACAAATCGATTAAGGTTCTCGAAGCGCTGGCCGAGGATCAGTTGCCCAAAGTCCGGGCACTGGTTGCGGAAGAAATCAAAGGCAGTGCGGACGTGCCCAAAGCGTTGATCGACCGCCTTGCCCGCGACATTGAAGACATTGTTTGCGGGCCAATTTTGCAATATTCACCGCTATTGAACGATGATGATTTGCGCGAAATAATTGCTGCGGGCAGCAGTTCAAGTGCATTGGAAGCCATTGCCAACAGGGCGGCGGTGTCAGAAGAGGTTTCGACCGATATTGCAGGCACACTTGATGTTCCTGCCATTTCGGCCCTTTTGACTAACAAAAACGCGCAAATTCGAGAAGATACGCTGGACCGGATAATTTCACAGGCTTCCAGCGTGGAAGATTTGCACAAACCGCTAACGCTTCGACCGCAACTTTCGGTCAGAGCAATGAAGCGCATCGCCGGGTTTGTTGCCTCAGCTTTGGTGCACGCCATGGTGGAGCAAAGTGATCTGTCCGAAGAGCAGGCGGACGACCTGTTGGACAAAGTTCGCGAACGGCTGGCCGAGGAACGGGTGGGCGACGATGAACAAGCCAAACTTGCGGCAACAGCGCAAGATTATTTTGAACGTGGCATGCTGAATGATGAATTTGTTTTGGAACAGATAGACGAAAACAGGCGCGAGCTATTGATGCAGTGTCTGGCTGTGATGGCCGATTTGACATCCGATACGGTTCGCACGGTTATCATGTCCAAAAGTGGTCGTGTGGTTACTGCATTATGCTGGAAAGCCGGACTGACAATGCGCACAGCTTACGATGTGCAAACGCGCTTTGCGCTTGTGCCAACTGCTCAATTATTGTTGGCTAAAGACGGTAATAAATACCCGATAAACGAAAGCGAACTGGAATGGCATTTGAGCTATTTCACCGATCAGGAGTAGCGGCTGCGGGCTGCCGTCCCTGTATTAAGTTATGACGCTGAATTCAGGCAGGAGCCTGGCCCCTGATCAGGGTACCTGCGCCGCTTTCGGTGAAAATCTCTAACAAAATAGCATGGGTAACCCGCCCGTCCAGAATAACCGCGCCCCGCACGCCTTGCTGTACCGCATGCAGGCATGTTTCCACTTTGGGGATCATACCGCCGGTGATGGTTCCATCTGCCTTGAGGGCGGCAACATCGTCCTCGGTCAGCTCGGTCAGCATGTCGCCGTCTTTATTTAAAACCCCAGGCACGTCGGTTAATAGGACAAAACGTCTTGCGCCCAAGGCGCCGGCAATGGCACCCGCCATGGTGTCGGCGTTGATATTGTATGTGTTGCCGTCTTCCCCCAAAGCGATGGGCGATATAACCGGGATAATACCGTTAGCAATGCTTTGGGTCAGGATCGTTGGGTCAATAACTGATGGCTCGCCGACAAACCCCAGATCAATCACATTTTCAATGTTGGAGTCTGGGTCTGGTTTGCTGCGCTGAATTTTTTTTGCCATAACAAGAGAACTGTCTTTACCCGACAGCCCAATGGCGCGGGCACCGACGGCGTTAAGGTCAGCAACGATTGATTTGCAGATGGAGCCGCTCAGCACCATTTCGGCAATTTCAACGGTGGCTTTACTGGTTACCCGTAATCCGTCGATGAACTCGCTTTTTATCGCCAGCCTGTTGAGCATTTCGCCGATTTGCGGCCCGCCACCGTGAACGATGACCGGGTTGATGCCCACTTGCTGAAGCAACGTGACGTCGGCTGCGAACTGTCGCGCTAATTTTGCATCACCCATGGCGTGCCCGCCGTATTTGATCACGAAAATCTCGCCGTTGTATTTGCGCATATAGGGCAGCGCTTCAACCAGCGTTGCAGCCTTTTTTTGCAGCTTCTCTTTTTGATTTTTCACGATGATCATAATCCGGCACTAATGTTTTGAAGTGAGTCTATTGAGCGAAAATGCACAATTAGTCAAATCGGTAACCGCCAAAATGGGTTGGCCGTTCGTCGTAGAGCATAACGCCGAGCGCCAGAAACAGTTGCCCCAGATAATAGGTGACCCATACGCTGAGCGACCCGCCAAGATTGACATCAAGAAATGTCTGAGCACCCAGAATGGAATCAGAAACTAAAAACAAAACCGCACCGGTGCCAACCAGCCTGACGGGAAAACGACTGAACAGGGCGGAGGTTGCCATCAGGGTTAGGACCACGCTGTAAGCAATGACAGGGAACAGCATGGACCCGATATTGCCGCGGTATAGCAAGAACACGCCGACACCTGCAGACACCAATATCAGGGTACTGGCCTGCATGCGAGTGCTCGAGACAAGCTCAAAAGAAAGGCGGTTTTTCAAGAATAAGCCAACATAAAAAACATGGGCGACGAAAAAGGCCAGCAGGCCGCGCAGGAAACTGTTTTCCGCAGGTATCGCCAGAAGGACATCCCCGAGCACAGACGCCGTAAGCGCTAGTAGCAGAAGTAAATGGTTGGACGACTGCGATGTGAACAACACAAATAGAACCAGAAAGCTGACGGCGCTGGCTTTTGCCAGAACCTGCCACAAGAGGCCGTCTGGGTACCAACCGCCGCCATATAGAACCGCGCCGACAAGCGACAGGAAAACCATCGTTTGGCCAATGGCTTCGATAATTGGTTGTTTGCGGCGTTGGAATATGTGTGCCAAATCAGCTCCCCTTCGAGGTTAGTATAATCCCGGTTGGCCAATTGCCTCAAGTCTTTGATTCAAATGTATCTATCTAGCAAGCCTGCTGGCGTGAACCGGCGGACCTGAAGTTGATCAAAGATCAAGCTGAAGGCGTCTAATAACCGGGATAAACACCAGGTTGGCGATTCCAGTTATCAGCAGCACTTGCGGTGATGATATGCCCGCGCCGATTAGGGCTGCAGCTAGCAGCGAGCCCACTGCCATAAAGCCGCTGTTGACAATATTGGTGGCTGCCATCGTGCGAGAACGCTCCTGCCGGTCAGTTCTATCCTGCAAAATGGCGTAGAGCGGTACGATGATAATGCCTGCGCCGACCGCGACACATATCATCAACAACGTAATCACTATATTGCCCGGAGACTGAAGGAAAACCTGAAGCCCTATTGCGGCGTCCAAGGGCGCAGCTGCAGGCAACAGGGCAACCAAAGCAGCTGAAACAACCGCAAGAAACCACAAAGCGGGCCCTGCAAGTTTGGCGGTTATCACGCCTTTAAGCAGGCGGCTACAAATAAGGGAGCCAGCGCCAATACCCAGCGAAAAGCAAGCCATAAACAGTGTGACAATCTGTTCGTCGCCGCCGAGGCGGTTTTTAACAATATCCGGGATTTGCGCGATGAATATTGTACCAAGCAACCATATCCAACTGATGCCGATGATTGCCCGGCGGCTGATATCGTTTGACCAGCTGGATTTCAGAAGCTTGCCGGTGGAGGCAAAAATATTCAGATTAATTTTAAGATCAGGCGCCGCTTGCCCGGTTTTGGGCACCATCCGGCCGGTCAGCGTACCAACCACGGCGATGGCGATCATGAAAAAGGAAACCTGGGTTAGCCCACCTTCGCTAAGAACCAATGTGCCGCCAATCATTAAACCCAATAATATCGCGACAAAAGTGGCAGCTTCCACCAGCGCGTTGGCTGACAAAAGCTCAGTTCGTTTCATCAGGTCGGGCAGTATGCCGTATTTTATCGGGCCGAAAAAAGTTGATTGTAACCCTAACCCGGCAAGAACGATGATCATTAAGGGCAGGCTTTCAGTATAAAAGGCGAAAGCGCCGATGATCATCAGGATGATTTCCCACAATTTGATCCAGACAATCTGGTTGGATTTCTCAAACTTGTCCGCCAATTGCCCTGCCATCGCCGAGAACAGAAAAAACGGCAGGATGAAAAGTCCAACCGCCAAGTTTGTAAGAACGGGCGAAGGCATTTCCAGTTCTTTGGCGAATTGAAATGTGATCAATATGATCACGGCCTGCCGGAAAATATTGTCGTTAAACGCCCCCAGAAACTGGGTCAAAAAAAGTGGCAAAAACCGCCGGGTTAGCAGGAAATGCGTATTTTTTTCATCCACGGTCCGGGCTATTCCGCTGGCGCGTGGTTGTGTGCCAGTTCGCGGCGGGCCTGACGAATAATCGTAAAAGCACCCGACAGGAACAGCGACGCCATAAACCCGGCCACGATCAGGTCGGGCCAGCCGGTGCCCGACAGCCAAACACCCGACGCCGCAACCATAACCATGATATTGCCGATGGCATCATTGCGGCTACAAAGCCAAACTGATCGCACATTGGCGTCACCGTCCTTGAAGCGCATCAAGAGAAGAACGCTAACCACATTAGCGATCAATGCGGCAAAACCAACTGACCCCATAATCACAGCAGTTGGTGCTTGCATGTAAAAGACTGAGTAAATAGTGGAACCAAGAACCCAAATACCCATCGCGGCGAGGCTCAGCCCTTTCACTAAGGCAACCTTCGCGCGCAGTGTCGCGGCTTTGCCGATAACCGCCAGCGAAATTGCGTAGGTAAATGTGTCGCCCAAAAAATCCAGTGCGTCGGCTTTCAGCGCCTGTGACTGGCCGACAAAACCCATGGGCATTTCAACCAGAAACATAAAAGCGTTGATGGCGATAACCGCCAGCAAGACGCGCTTGTAGACCGGATCAATCCCGTCAAATTTTACGTCGTGGCCACATCCTGCGCTCATTGTCTATCCTGGGTTTTCCGTGGATTTTCTCGGGGTTTTCTCTGGGCCTATCCCGTGATCACCCTATGATCATTTCTGTTGCTTGAAAATCAAGCTATGTTTCTGTTTGGCCTATTTATCACTATCGGCGCAACCTCAAAATGCACTATGCCATTGCAATTTAATGTATATAAAAAGCATGATACCAGCCAATTATACACTTGTTTTCATAGAGTATTGCTAGAAAAGACCTTGATTTAATGAGCAACAGTTTAAAAGCTCTGGCTTTTGGTTTGGCCCTTTTGGGAATTGATTTTGCGGACACCTCCGCCGGATCATTGGCAACTGCATCTGGCCGAGCAGCTGAGAACAATGAAGAACAATCGGCGCGGGAGATAAAAACTCTGGCCGTATCTGACATGCTGGCAGGGCTGCACAGGCTGAAGTTTAATGCCGGAAGCCGCAACACCGGCGAGGCCATTTGGGTGCCTGTTCTTGTGGTCAAAGGCGCAGATACAGGCCCTAAGCTGTTGCTGACCTCGGCGGTGCACGGCGACGAGCTCAACGGCATATCAGTTATTCACCGGCTATTGCAGTCTTTCGATTTCGCCAGCCTGCGCGGCACTCTGATTGTTGTTCCGGGGGTTAACCAGCCGGGCATGAACGCAAACAACCGTCATTTCGTTGGCTCAGGTGAGGGTGGCAATATGGCGGACCTTAACCGTCTGTTCCCAGGGCGCCTGCAAGGGGGCAATGCAGCCGAGCGCTACGCCGGGCAGCTTTGGCATAATGTGTTCAAAAATAATGCTGATTTCGCCGTGGATTTGCACACTCAAACGCGCGGCTCTGATTACCCACTGTTTGTGTTCGCTGATTTTCGCAATCCGGTTTCAAAGCAGATGGCTTTTGATTTGTCGCCGGACCTGATCAAAAATGACCAAGGCCAGAAAGGCACTCTGGAAACCGCGTTGATGCGGGCAGGTATCCCCTCCGTGACGCTTGAAGTTGGCGGCCCCAAAAGATGGCAGCCGGATTTGGTTGAACGGTCGGTAACCGGTTTGCATAACGTGATGAAGGGCCTGGATATGCTGCCGGGCGGGAAAACCATTTCCAAGATTGAGCCTTTCGTAGGTGCCGCATCGGTCAATATTTATACCGATGTTGGCGGGTTTGCCTATATTCATGTGGGTCTTAAAGACAAGGTGAACAAAGGTCAGAAGGTCGCAACCATGGTTGACGCATACGGCGCGGAGCTCGCGAGCTATTATGCCCCCTATAACGGCGTGGTTTTATCCGTGGCAACCGACCCGCTCCGAGAACCAGGTGCCATGCTTGTTCGTATATTGTATTAGTCCGCTATTTGCGGCACTACAGGCCTGCAAAAATAGAACGAAAGTCAGCTATGACGCTTGAGACCTCTATGTCACCTGAACATCCACCGGTACAACACGGTAAAACCGGGCTGTTGTTGATCAGCCTCGGCACACCAGACGCGCCTACTTATCGTTCTGTGCGAAAGTTTTTGGCTGAATTTTTATCCGATCCACGCGTGATTGAAGCACCGCGGCTGTTGTGGTTGCCGATATTGTACGGCCCGATTTTAACCTTCCGCCCCGCCAAGTCTGCAAAAGCTTACGCCAAAATTTGGGATTATGAGCGCGGCGAGTCGCCCTTGCGGACATTTGCGCGCTCTCAAAGTGAAAAGTTGGACGAAGCGTTCGGCGACGACCTCTCAGTGGCCTGGGCTTTCAGGTACGGAAGCCCATCGATTGAAACCGGGCTGCACCAGTTACAGGCCGCCGGATGTGAGCGGATAATTCTGTTCGCGCTTTACCCGCAATATAGCGCAACAACCACGGCCTCGTCTTTTGACAAAGCATTTGAATGCCTGGGAAAAATGCGTTGGCAACCCGCAGTACATACTGTTGCCCGCTACTGCGATGACCCCTCTTATGTTTCGGCGCTGGTCGGGTCGGCCAAAGCGTCGCTTGGCGCGCTTGATTGGCAGCCTGATAAAATACTGATGTCTTATCATTCGATACCGCAATCCTACTTCGATAAGGGCGACCCCTATCCCTGCCTGTGCCGAAAAACGTCGCGCCTGTTCCAAGAAGCATCGGGTTACGACCCAGATAAAATAGTCACCAGTTTTCAGTCTAGAGTGGGGCCGTCACAGTGGGTCAGCCCCTATACCGATAAGATGGTGGAGCAGTTGGCAGCGAGCGGCGTTAAAAAACTTGCGGTTATGGCCCCGGCTTTTTCAGCGGATTGCCTAGAGACACTGGAAGAAATAAATATTGAATTGCGAGCGCAGTTTACCGGGGCTGGTGGTACACATTTCCACTATATTCCCTGCCTGAACGACAGTGCTGTTGGCATTGAAATGCTTGAGAAAGTTGTCCGCAGAGATGCAGCAGGATGGATTTAGCCTAGCGTTTTCTAGCCATGGTAATTACTTTTGAAGCCCGGCAATACCGGTAACTTCAACATAAATTGTTACTTCACCGGCGCTCTTGAAGGTTAGGACTACAGGGAAAATCTCGCCTTGTTTCAAGGGCTGGTCCAGCCTCATCAACATAATATGCATGCCGCCAGGCTCGAACGCCGCTGTACTTCCGGGCGCAACCTCCAGCTTGTCCTGCATTTCCATGCGCATGATACCGTTTTGTTCAAAAGACCGATGGATTGTCGCCATTTTCGCGCGGGGCGCGCTAACGCTCAATAATGTCTCCGCGGCGTCAGTCCCATTTTTTAGATTAAAATAGACTGCGGCTGACGCCGTGCGGGAGCCGGTTTTGCGTGCCCAGGCATCAGAAACCTCCAGTACAGCATGATCCTCTGTTTCGTGCGCAAACAAGGCAGGCGAAAAGAGCAGAGATGCCGCCAAAATCAGGGATTTTAAGAAGGTTTTTTTCATGGTTAATTCTGGCCTGCTAAGGGGAACATTAGGCGGCATTTACAGTTAGTTGCTCCCGGCGGTCAACGTCCGAGTGCAAGGGAGGACATCATGCCGCATTATGTAGCATCTGTGGCGCAAATAAGTTCGTGCTGAATAGCCGGCTCAAACGCAGAATGTCCCGCCACAGCCACCATTTTAAGTTTTGCCCATGGCATTGCCTTGGAAAGTTCCCAAGCTGATATGGGCGGACAAATTGAATCGTATCTTCCCTGGATGATGGTTGTGGGAATGCCAACCAATTTTGACACATTACTAAGAATTTGATTGTCGGTTTTAAGGAAACCCTGATTGTGAAAATAATGCGCCTCAATGCGCGCGAAGGCGAGGGCAAAAACAGGGTCAACCGAATGAGCTCGCTGTTCCTCGTCGGGCACAAGGGTAACGGTGCTGCCTTCCCACAGGCTCCATTCTTTGGCGAATCGCAGCCGCGTGTCTTCAAATTCCGGTTCTGTCAGGCGCCTGTAATAAGCGCCGATTACATCGTCGCGTTCGTCTTCCGGGACCAAACCGGTAAAGCGAGACCATGATTCGGGGAATATGCGGCCAGTGCCGTCCTTGTAAAACCAATCCAGTTCGCGTTGGCGCATCAGGAAAATACCGCGCAAAATCAAGCTGTGCACATGCTCAGGGAAAGCCTGCGCATATAATAGCGCAAGTGTGCTGCCCCACGACCCGCCAAATAATATCCATTTATCGACGCCTAATTTTTTACGAATATGCGCCATATCGTCGATTAGGTGCTGACTGGTGTTATTTTCCAAGGAAGCGTGCGGTTTGCTTTGACCGCAACCGCGTTGGTCAAATAGAATTATCCGGTATTTGCTGGGGTTGAAAAAACGTCGTTGAACCGGGCTGCTTCCGCCGCCCGGGCCGCCGTGTACAAAAAGAACAGGCAAGCCGTTAGGGTTGCCGGATTGCTCGACATAAATTCTGTGGCCATCACCGGTTGCAATCCATTCCTTATGAAACGGTTGAATGGCCGGGTACAATGTCCGTAAGGCAGCTTTACCGTCCGCGCGCAATTTTCGTCCTTTTTTTTAAGTCTAGCCGGGCTGTTGGTGTGTGACAAGCATGTCTATGTGCTTGATATCGTTCACAACCATTTAATTATCGTTCAAAATCATTTGGCATGATCTCAAAAACGATGTAGACGGGGTGGCTTGATGGGGAGTTCGAGCAGCGCGTGTGGAGGGCGCTAACGATTGTTTCACGGTGATTGGTTTTCAGAATCACTGAAAAAATGAGGTTATTATGCCACACGAACAGTGTTTGCGCCTTAAAGACAGTGCCAAGGAAAGGCTGAAAATCCTTTTCCTTGCAAAGTGGGCCGAAGGCGACGGAACGCCGGACCATGAAGATGGAACCCACGCGACATATCATTATGAGTTACGCGAAACGCTGCGAACGATTGGCTTTAATATTGAAGCCTGTGGTCGTTATGAGCGTCTTTTTGAAGCGCGTGACTATGACTTCCTTTTCACTCTTTTCAATCGGGGCGGTTTCGTAAATAGCGAGATGCTGGCACCGCTTATTTCGTCGTATAATAAGATCCCCTATTTGGGCGCAAGTCCAATTTTGCGCGGCTTGGGCGACGATAAACATCTGATGAAACTGGCTGCCAAAAACCGGGGACTGTCGACACCTGACTGGGAAATATACCGCCGGGGTTGCCCTTCGATTAATGCGCCAGATTTCAAATCGGACCGGCTAGTGGTCAAGCCAAATGCCAGTTCTGCTTCCTGGGGCATCAAGGCGGTGGAAAGCTGGGCGGGGGCGAAAGAGCATATCGAGTATCTACACGCCCGGGGACACGATGCGATTGTCGAAGATTTTGTCGATGGATACGAATTGGCGGTCCCGATCATCGGCGGCAAAGGACCATGGATTTTGCCGATTGTGCGGTTCGTGGTTGATGATCCGATGGCAATCCGTTCTTACGAGCAAAAAAGGCACCTGACGCCTAGCGATGATGTTGTTCTCGAAATATACAAGCAACAACCGATCATTGATCGCTTACACCGTCATGCTGAAAACATTCTGCCTGAAATATGGCCATGCGATTATGCGCGTATGGAATTCAAGTATGATCCGGCTACGGATGCGCTGAACTTCCTGGAGATCAACTTAAGCTGCAATCTGTGGTCAAAAAAAGCGGTGCCTTTTTCTGCACGTGGTGCCGGCGTTGAGTACCCGGAATTGATCGAAACCATCCTTTGCCATAGTATGCTGCGCCAAGGCCTGATTAGCCCGGCTGATCTGATATAAAGGATTTGCAGTTGAAAAAATTCCATGCGGTTGTAATGGCAGCGCAGCGGGTTGGTGTTGTCAATGAATTGGCCGCCGACGCCGGTGTTTCTCATAAATGCCTTATCCATATGGCTGGCAAAAAACTTGTCGAACATGTGTTGGATTGCCTTGACCAAAGCCCCGAAATTGAACAAGTGACGATTTCCATCGACCAGTTGGATGTGTTGGACGGTGTTCCCGCGTATGAGCGGATGAAAGCTGCAGGTAAAGCCCGTGTGGTTCTTGCGGGTGCAGACCTTTATTCCAGTTTTGTGGCTGCGGTTGAGGGGGACGGCCTTTTACCTGCATTGGTGACAACGGCAGACAATGTTGTGTTGTCGCCGGCGATGGTTGCTCATTTTTGCAGCGAAATTCACAAAGCGCATGCCCGGTCTGCGATCGCAATGACCGAAAAAAAGGTTCTGTTGGACGTTTATCCAGATGGTCAACGACGGTTTCACCGGTTTGCTGACAATGAATATTCCAATTGCAATCTGTATGCGATCATGGACAGGGAGACCGTTAATCTGGTGAGCGTTTTTCGAACCGGTGGTCAGTTCGCCAAATCGCTGTACCGAGTGCTTAAGGCCTTTGGTGTTTGGAATGCGGTGGCGTACCGCTTTGCGGTTTATGGCCTGGACAAGAGCATGGAACGTATGTCGAAAAAATTCAAAACCTCGATCATAGCGGTGAGAATGCCCTTCCCGGAGGCACCGATTGATGTGGATAATTTCCGGTCAAAAAAACTGGCCGCCGAGATACTGGCCAGCCGTCAGGCAAAGTAGTTTCAACGGTGTGGCCACGGTCACAATTGTGTATGCTGCTCGATAACTACTTGCCTTGACCGCTATTGTTAGCGAGGCTGGCAGGATGCATGCTATGATGGCAGACTGACTGGCGCAGATGGTGGCTGATGAATGAATACAGCGGTGCAAAATAATGACTTCGTTAGCGTTGACGGTGATGGGGCAGAAACCCGTATCCTGCTCAAGGGCGACTGGGTAATTGAAAACGCGCACGCTATTGACCAGACCATGCGGGCATTGTTTTCGCCGAAATCGTCGCACTCGAATGCACCGCATACGTCCACGCTGGATTGCGGAGGACTGACATCGCTCGATACCACCGGCGCGGTTTTGGTTCGCCGGTTTGCCGGGAAAGTTGGCGAGCACTGCGAAGCGACGTTAACCGGTGTGCCGGACGCCCATAAGCCGCTTTTGGATGTTATCACCTGTTGCCCTCCGCCCGCGCGAATGGAACCGGAGACCCTGCCTTGGTATATCTCGGTATTGTCGGAAACCGGAGAAGCCGTATGGATGGCGCTGCGGTCGTTTGCGCGGCTGCTGAGTTTTCTCGGCCTCGTTCTGATACGGTTGATGGGATCAATTTCTGACCCGGGCAGGGTTCGAATTATACCGATCATTCACCAAATGGACGTTACCGGTATGCGAGCCATGGGCATTGTGGGCCTGATTTCCTTTTTGATCGGCGCGGTCATGGTCAATCAGGGGGCGATCCAGCTGGCCAAATTTGGCGCCGATATTTTTGTTATCGATATGATGGGCATCTCGCACCTGCGCGAGCTGGGCATTTTGCTCACAGCCATCATAATTGCTGGCCGTTCGGGCAGTGCCTTTACTGCCCAAATCGGCTCTATGGTGCTCAATGAGGAAGTGGACGCCATGCGCACGCTGGGTATGGACCCAATCGACGTACTTGTGCTGCCGCGGTTGATTGCGCTGCTGGTTTGCCTACCGCTGCTGGCTTTCTATGCAGACGTCTTGGGTATTGCAGGCGGTATTCTGATGGCCTGGGTTCAACTGGATATTTCGCCCGGAAATTTCATTGTGTATTTCAGAGAAGAAATATCGGTTGACCATTTTTGGGTTGGTATTATTAAAGCACCGTTTTTTGCCGCAATTATCGCCACATGTGGTTGCTATCAAGGTTTGCGGGTGGAGGGCAGTGCTGATGCTTTGGGTTCGCGTACCACCAAAAGCGTGGTGCAGGCAATATTCTTGGTGATTGTGTTTGACGCTTTGTTTGCGATCTTTTTTACCAGTATCGGACTATAATTTAACGATGGATGATATCACACAGATGCCCGGCACGCCGGCGCTACCGGATCAACAGGACGCGATTATCAAAGTCCGCGGTCTGAAAACGGCCTTCGGCGAGCATGTGGTACATGAAAATTTGGACCTGGACGTAAAACGAGGTGAAATCCTCGGTATTGTTGGCGGCTCTGGTTCAGGCAAGTCGGTATTGTTGCGCACAATCATTGGCCTGAACAAACAAGCTAGCGGCACGGTTGAGATCAATGGGCGCAACCAGTCGACCTTGTCGCGGGCAGAGGAACGATCCTCGCGTCAGGATTGGGGAGTTCTATTCCAGGACGGCGCTTTGTTTAGCTCACTGACTGTTGCCCAGAATGTGCAAGTACCGCTGCGCGAATATTATGATCTACCGCTTGATGTTATGGATGACCTCGCTCGCAGCAAGATAACCATGGCCGGATTGCCGCTTGATGCCGCCTGTATGTTTCCGTCAGACCTGTCCGGCGGTATGCGCAAACGGGCAGCGCTGGCGCGGTCACTGGCGCTAGACCCAAAGGTTCTTTTTCTGGACGAGCCGACCGCGGGGCTTGATCCGATTGGGGCAGCGGCTTTTGATGGTTTGGTAAAAGACCTCAGTGTTTCGTTGGGGCTTACAGTTTTTTTGGTGACCCACGATCTCGACACTTTGTACAGAGTGTGCGACCGTGTTGCGGTGCTGGGTGATAAGCGGATATTGATCAATGCGCCGCTAAGCGACGTGGTGCAATTTGACCATCCGTGGGTTAAAGAATATTTTGGTGGTCCACGTGCCCGCGCTGCGGGCATTGCGTAGAGCAAGGCGGTTACAGGCTTAAGGTAGGAAATAGGAAGCAGCTGGATGGAAACCCGGGCGTCATATGTGTTGGTAGGAGGTTTTGTCCTCACCTTTCTGGCCGGGCTGGTGGCGTTTGCCATTTGGATAGCCAAAGTTGATCTGGACGCTGAATACCGGGATTATGACATTTATTTTGAAGGTACCGTCAGCGGCTTGTTGAAGCGCAGTATTGTATATTATTCCGGCATTCCTGTAGGCGATGTGCGCGATATCTCATTGGCGCCCGATGACCCAAGCAAGGTGCGGGTCTGGATCAGGCTGCGCGCCGAAGTGCCAGTTAGCGACGCCTCGGAGGCGCAACTGCAATTCCAGGGGTTGACCGGCGTTGCCTATATTGAGCTTTCCGGAGGGTCGCCGGATGCCCCGCAGTTGGAGCCGCACCCGGGCGAGGAGCGTCCAATCATTAAATCGATTCCGTCGCCCATTTTGGCAATATTTGAAAGCGCACCAAATCTGGTTAACGAGGCGATCCTTGCAGTTGGGCAAATTCAAAAATTGCTTAGTGACGAGAATATTGCCAGTGTTTCCGGTGTTCTGCGCAACAGCCAACGACTGAGCGAAAATCTGGCCGACGGCACCGAAGATATGGAGACTATGGTTGCTGACGTTAAGGAAATTCTCGCGCAAACCAAAACCGCCGCGGCAAAAATTAATCAACTTGTTGAGACGAGCAATACCCTGATCGAGGGCGATGCTAAAAAGCTTGTGACGGAAGCAATCACGACAATGCAAACAGCAACGACATTGCTGGCTCGGGTCGATAATATGGTTGCAGCTAACGAGGGTGCAGTAACCCAGTTTGTTAATACCAGCCTGCCTGAAGTGTCCCGTATGATCCTGGATCTGCGTGTTACAGCGAGAAACCTGTCGCGCCTGATGAGCCGAATTGAGCAAAACCCAGCTGAGATTATTTTTGGTACCAAAGAAGCCGAATATGACCTGAAGAAGCGCGCGACTGTTGAGGATGGCAATTGATGGAAACCCGAGCCAGAAAACGAACCAGAAAACTGATGTTTGTAAGCCGACCTTTTGTGTCAGCCGTTGTGGCGGCGTTGCTGCTAGCGGGCTGTGGCCCCTTAATATCCTTCGGTGATGATGGTCCTGCGGACGACGTGTACAGCCTGGAATACGGCGCGGTAAACGCAAATACCGGCGATATGGCGACAATCATCTATGTTGAAGAACCGCTCATGAGCGATGGGTTGGGCGGTATCGATGTTGCTGTTGCACTGGAGAATAGAAAGCGGACCAACCTGCAAGGTGTGCGCTGGTCTGCCAACTCCACCGATTTGATCCGTGATTATTTTGTTCGGGCCATTGGCAGTATGTCGGGCACACGGTTGCTGGGGCAAGGGGCCATCGATGTGCAGGCGGGTTGCAGGCTCGGTGTTAAAGTTTGGGCATTTGAATTTGTTCCCGGAACCAGCGCCGGTGATGACCGTGTCGACATTGAGGTTGAGTTTATCCTGATCCGCTACAATGACAACCGCCTGATTGGACAACCTACATTCTCTGCGTCGTCGCAGGTGGCTGTTTCTGACGGCGAAAACATAATTGACGCCTTCCATAGCGGCATGGCGTCCGTCAGCGGTGACGCCGGAAAATGGCTGGCACCATTAGCCAGTGAATGCACGTTAGCCGTTTCTGACGACTAACCAGTTTGGCCTGTGCCTAACTTGTGCCAATGCGATGGCCACAGCTTTCTTGGTAATTTCAGCTTATTCAGCTTATTCAGGCGGCGCTGGCGTTCTCTGGAACGGTCGTTGACGGCTTTCGTGCCAGGACCAACCGAAAATTGTTGCTCCGATAACAGCGACAAAAACAAACGGTGCGCCGGGCACAGCTTTACTGAAAAACAAAGCAGCAGCTATTGGGCCGGCAATGCGGCCTATTGACGAGAAACCGTTTGATAGGCCGAGGGCTGCTCCTTGTATGCGGCGGTCGGTACTGCGCGATAAAAGACTATTGAGTGCTGGATAACTGATTGTTAGCGCCCCCAGCACTAATGGAAAGCCAATGGCCGCAGTATATAGGTGGGCAGGCCCGAAAATAATAATCAGGCAGCCGATTATGTGGAACACAGAGCTAAGCTGCAATGATCTGACTTCACCAATTATTCTAAATAAGGGTTCAACGGCCCAAATTTGGACAACAAAGATAAAGACCCCGGTTCCCATCAATAGGAAACCTACTTCTCTCGCGGTCCAACCCAACACACTGTCGGCCCAAAAAGGGGCGATCGAGAAGCTTACGCTTTGGCCGATTGCTGTGACGACGAACATGGTGAAAAGCGACATACGGTTGGGTGCGAAAACGATTGAACGCCAGTGTGCTGCTGGAAATTTGCCCGCGGCTTTCAATTCGTCAGCGCTTGACGTGGGCGCTTCAATGTTGTTGTCGCTCTGATCGGTGGCGGGCGAAACCGTGCCCGGGTTTGTCTCCGGCACATAAATCGCCGTTAAGATCATTGCCAGCAATGAAAGTCCGCAGGCAGCAATACCCGGCAGAAAAACACTGGTTTCACCGCCAACAGTAGAGAGATATCCACCAATTCCAGGGCCAAAGGCAAACCCAAGCCCGAAGGCCGCACCAATTTTTGCCAGCGCTTTGCCGCGGCTAGCGTCGTCGCTCATATCCGCCATTGCTGCCATAACAATGCCCACGTTTCCTGTCATTGCGCCTGACATGGCACGGGCGACAAACACCATCCATAAAGTGGTTGAAAAGGCCAGCAGCAGGTAGGCGAGTGCCGCGCCGAAGAAAGTTATGGCAAGCGCCGGTTTGCGACCGATTCGATCAGAAACGCGCCCCCACATTGGGCCAAAAACAAAGGCGGCAAAGGCATAAACTGAAATCAGCGTCGTGCCAGTTAAGGTGTCGCCGCCGTAAGAATTGGTCAGAAAAGGCAATATTGGTACAATCATACCAAAGCCGACCAAATCAATGAAAATTGCCAAAATAATGACTGGCATAAAGCTATTCTTTCCGGGGCGATGATCGCCAGTCGCTTTTACAGAGCTAGCGGTATCGTTTTTCACTATGACATGCATTTCAGCATCATTTATCACGGCGCTCTACGCGAGCTTGCTTGGCGATAGATTGGATATAATGTTAAACACGATAAACTAATACAGATTATTACTTAATTTTTGATTTGAGGGAATGGTCGTGCGGCCTGACGTATTGTCATTACATCGGTTTTATCAAGGTCCGGTTGGTGTTTCAGTTAGCCAGCTGATCCATCAATGTATCCAGCCTATGTGGAAAGCGTCCAGCACGCCGCTCTTTGGTTTGGGTTACCCTCTACCCTACCTGGATTTAACGGCTGCTTCTGATGAACGGCCAGCGACCAACAACATTAGCAACACATGTTATGCGCTGATGCCGGCGGCCCAAGGGGTCTGCCACTGGCCTACATTGCAGGAAAGTGCGACCGCGCTTGTCGACGAGTACCACCTGCCGATTGCGGATTCTTCGGTTGATCGGTTGTTGGTTATACATGCCATCGAACATAGCGACCGCCCGGCCCATTTGTTTCGAGAGCTATGGCGTATCCTGGCGCCGGGCGGTCAGGTGATTGCCGTGGTGCCCAACCGCCGCCGGACATGGTCTGCGCTTGACACAACGCCTTTTGGTCACGGTCAGCCCTATTCAAAGTCACAAATATCATCGCTTATGCGAGATCAGATGTTGCCGCCCGAACGTTGGGACACCGCCCTTATGGTTCCGCCGCTCAATTGGCCGGGCGCTTCTGGCATGATGAAGGTGATGGAGCGAAGCCTGCATTCGCTGGGGAAAAATTTAGGCGGTGCTTTGATCGTGTCTGCCCGAAAGCAGGTATATGGTGGATTGCTGAAGACAAAAAGCAGGGCGCAGGCTAGACCAGTCTATACCGGACTGCCGGTAAACCGGTGTGATCAGGCAACAATAGCGCCGAAATATGGGGAAAAGCCCAAATAGACATTGTTTTATTATGTCGTGATCTATATTTTTTATATTATAAAATTTCAAAACAAACCCAGTGTAACCAGTGATTACTGACGCCAACGGAGAGAATTTATGAGTGAGAAACCCGCTGATTCAAGCATGGATGAAAGCCAGGAAATGGCAATCAGGCAAGTGGCTAACGCATTGCACCGCCTGAATGATGCCGTGATTGGCGCGGTTAGCAAGGGCGTAACCGTGGAACTGATGCGTGCCTCTCGCTATCACAACGAAGAAGGTTCGTGGGGCGATATGTTAGTGCCGATTATTCATAAGCAGGATTAACCGAAACGAGAGTGTTTGATGGCCGTAATTTCCACACCCAAGTTAGCGACCGCAGACGTATGCGACGCCGAAGGTGAAGGTGTGGCTGTCATGCCGCTTGCTTTTATTGATTACGGCGGCCGTCGGGATTTTGCCGGCCCGGCCGTCACCATCAAAACACTTGATGACAATTCTCAGTTAAAAAAAATTGTTGGTACACCGGGCGAAGGCCGTGTGATCGTAGTTGACGGCGCTGGCAGCATGCGTAGCGCGCTTCTCGGCGGCAATTTGGCGGCCGACGCTTGCAAAAACGGTTGGGCTGGTATTGTGATCAATGGTTGTGTGCGCGACCTGCACGAGATTTGCCGCGAAGATATTGGGATCAAGGCGCTAGGGAGTTGCCCGCGCAAAAGTGTTAAGGCAAACCGCAGCGAAGTGGATGTTGACCTGGCAATTGGCGGCATTTTGGTCCGGTCCGGTTATTGGATCATTGCTGATAGTGACGGCGTAGTGATTTCCAAAGAACTTCCGAGCCTATAGTTAACGCCGCCTATCACTGAAATCCCGCGACAGCACTATAGTTCGTTGCTAGCTTTGTTCTTGTGAAGTTCGAAGCAAAATGCTGACTGCTACCGCACGTGGGCTCGCACCGAATTTTTTCTTAAATTGACGCCGGAATGTTGCTTCTGAGGCAAACCCCAGTTCGTGTGCCAGACTCGTGACTGTGGTTCCACATAAGCCAGATTCGGCGAGGCGCTTGTGAGCAAGTTGTAGGCGTAGGTTTTGGATATAGTTCAATACGCCGCCAAACGTTTCAGTTAGCCTATATAGTTTGGCCCGCGAAACGCCGAGGTCCTGCGCGATTTTTGCGGGTGTCAGACCAGCGTCGAGAAGATTGGCGGTTGCGTAGGTCTGAAATTTTTGTGCGACAGATGCCTTCGTGTTTTCCGTTGTCGGAGAGGGCGGGGTTTCAATCGCACAGGCGGCTGTGATCAACTCGAAAAGTGATCGACCGAAATGTCGGGCTGTAGTGTCATCAATTTGGTGGACATATTTTGTTATGGTTTTCAGGTGACTATTGATCATCTGCGTTGAAACGCTGTTTCGGTCAAGCAATGTGGCCGTTTGCGGAAATGATTCGGTTATGGGTTGCCCACCTGGACAAAGGGGCATCAGGATGCCATGGGCTTCAAGCGAATGACTGGTTATTTCCTCGTCGGCAGACACGGGCACCATCAAAATATCGTTGCACGCTGCTTTGGTTCGATAACGGCAAGACGTCAGCGATACATTGCCTGTTATTGGTGCAAGAAAAATCAAATAGGGCCCGGTTGCATTGGCTGGCAAGATTGTATCCAGGGGAAAATCATGCCCACCGTCAGCCAGGTGAAACAGGACCAGGTCGCCCAATGTACGAATATATTCAAACGGTTTTTCAGGGCTGACGAAGTGCTTAAAAACTCCGCTTTTACAATAGCTTGAACCAGAATGTGCTGTAGCCTCGACATTGAACATTCGCTTGACCCCTCGAAAAGCGCTACCCTTGATGGATAGTTTCAAGGGAAAACAGCAATTTTAGTGCCAAATGGTATATACTGATCAGTCAAGCTGAGCGCCGAAGACGGCCACAGTGAAATCGCTTATCTAAACAATGAAAGTATCGTCTGCGGTGTCTGGTTGGCGATGGAAAGTGCCTGAAGACCAAGCTGCTGTTTAGTCTGGAACGCTTGCAGGTTGGCGCTTTCTCTTGCCAAATCAGCGTCGACAAGGTTGCCAATGCCGATATTAAGTCCGTCTGAAAGCTTGGCCGAGAACTGTTGCTGGATAGCCAGACGGTTCGACGTGGCACCAAGGTCAGAGAGGGTGCCATTGACGGTATCGATGGCGGCATCGACGGCTGTAACCGCAGCGTCGGGGTCGCCGCCGCTTGAGCTGGTTGCACTCGAAGTAAATTGGGCGCTTCCGCCAGAGCCTTCAACATAAAGTGAGCCGGAGCTAAGATATAGGAATTGGCCACTGCTGGCCAATATGCCAGGTGTGGCGCCAAAATCTGAAATTATGCCAAGCCCGACAGTGTTGATTTCAGCGAGCAGCGTGAAGTCACCCGTGGCATTATTGTAATTTCCGCCAGTGTATATGCTATTGAAATTGGTCTCGACATAATTATTGAGCGCATTCAGCGTGTCTCCGCTGCTCCAGGGGTTCCCGGACCCTGATGAAACAGCCGTATTTGGAACCGATGCGCCTCCGGCGAGCGAAGTGGTATCCAGCGAAAGCGAACTGGTTGTCACGCTGGTGACGCTTGCGGTGATCGTGCTACTGCCAGTTGCGTCCGTAATCGCTGAAAGGCTATCTCCCGTCAGCAGGTTTTTGCCGTTAAAGACAGCGTTATTGGCGATCGAGTCCACTTGAGACAAAAGCTGCTGATAGTCGTTATTTAGGGCAGTCCTGCTATCGTCGTCCAAACCGTCATCTTTCGCGGCGACCGCTTTTTCGCGCATCTGGATTAGCAGGTCAGAGACAGCCTGGGCACCTGCGATGGCAACATCAACTTCGGAAGCTGCCCGATCCAGAGAACCATGCACGGCACGTAGACCGGCTATGTCGCCACGCAGTTTTTGTGCGATAGCGAAGGCTGCAGCATTGTCTTTTGCAGAAGATACCTTAAGCCCCGTATTGATACGGTTCTGCGTGACATCAAGGCTTCTTGATGTCGCATTCAGGCTTTGAAGTGCTTTAAGAGCACCAGCATTGGTATTTACACTAAAAGACATCTTCTATGTCCTCATTGCTTTGATTCGCACCTAATTCGAGGCGCTACTCATCCTTTTGATAAGCAATGGCAACAATAGCGCGTTGAGGATAGTTGAGTCTGCGCAATCCGTCTCAAATTTCGATCATCCAGTTGCATTATTGGCAGGATTATCGGTAATAAACGGTCACTGCTCCAATAAAAACAAAGCCTGATCAGCGAACCAATTGGCACGCTTCAGTCCCATTTTAAGGCGTTTTCCGTTTTTTTGGTGTGGTACAAACTCGAGCAGTTCAATGTTTTCTTCCACAATCAGGTCGTGGAGATCAAGGATTGTGCAAAAATGAATATTTTCGGTGTTGTACCAGGTTCTATGAAGCGCTTTTGTCACCGGCATCCGACCACCACCAAACAGGCTTAACCGCACATGCCACTGGCCAAAGTTGGGGATGGTAACGATGGCTTTTCTACCGATGCGCAATAGTTCCAGCAACACTGTTTTGGGCTGGTGAACAGCTTGTAATGTGCGCGATAATATTACCGTGTCAAAACTTTGATCCGGATATTCAGCAAGATCATTGTCGGCATCGCCCTGAATAACCGATAGGCCGCGCGCAACACATTTGTTCACACCGGTTTGGCTAATCTCGATACCGCGTCCGTCAACTTGTTTGGTGTTTACCAGAAAATCGAGCAGTTCGCCGTCAGCACAGCCGATGTCCAGAACCCGAGCGCCAGGTTCAATAAGATCTGCAATCAATTGTAGGTCAGGGCGAATGGGCGGCGCGCTTGTCATTGTTGTTCCCCGATACTGCCAGTACTGCCGTGCTTCGGCGCATAAGTTCGTTCGGCGCTGGCCAGAAAGCCTTCTAGCATCATGTCCATTTCTGGGTTTTCCAACAAAAACGAATCGTGGCCGTTAGCGGTTTCAATCTCGGCAAAGCTGACCGGCACACCCGCGGCATTGAGCGCGTGGACAATGCGTTTGTTTTCAACGGTTGGATACAACCAGTCAGAAGTAAAGCTGATAACACAGCAGCGGACAGCGCGGGCACCGATAAAGGCATCGGCCAACCGCCCGCCAAACCGGCTTGGAATATCCAGATAGTCCATGGCGCGGGTGATATAGAGATAACTATTAGCATCAAACCGGTCGACAAACGTAGACCCCTGATGGCGAAGATAGCTCTCCACCTGAAAGTCAGCGTCAAAACCAAAAGTAACCTCTTCGCGTTCCTGCAAGTTACGGCCGAATTTCTGTGTCAGGGCGTCCTCGGATAAATAGGTAATATGCGCGGTCATACGAGCAACAGACAGGCCTTTATCGGGCGGTGTATTGCTGCTGTAGTAGCGGCCCTGGTTCCAGTTTGGGTCCGCCATAACGGCTTGCCGGCCAACTTCGTGAAAGGCGATATTTTGCGCTGTATGGCGCGCTGCAGATGCCAGCACCGCCGCGCTGTGGATGCGCTCCGGAAAGGTGGTCAACCATTCCAGAACCTGCATGCCGCCCATGGATCCGCCTATCACCATCAGTAATTTATCGATATTCAGCACGTCCAACAGTGCCGCTTGCACCCTTACCATGTCGCGAATAGTGATAACTGGAAAATCGATGCCCCACGGCTCGTCGGTTGCCGGGTTGATCGATGAAGGGCCGGTGGTTCCCATGCAGCTGCCAAGAACATTGGAGCAGATAACAAAATACTTGTCGGTGTCGATAAGCCTGCCCGGCCCAATGATGCGTTCCCACCAACCGGGTTTTCCGGTTACAGGGTGCGGCCCGGCGGCATATTGGTCGCCGGTTAGGGCATGACATATAAGGACAGCGTTTCCGCCGTCCTCGGCAAGTGACCCGTATGCCTCATACGCAACGGTTATAGCCGATAGCGCCGCACCGCCGTCCAGTTGCAAGGGAGCGTCTTCAAATAAAGTGAGGCTATTGGTCTCGCTTGTAGTCACCGTTTGCTCCTGTTCAGTTTCGGGCGACAGCAAAGCCTTATGGTCGGCACTTGTCAACAGGTACAAACTTTCCTTTGCCTTTAGTGATATTGCGGTCTAACTGTAGTCGGGTTTTTGATACAGGTTTCGGGCTGTATGCCGCCGCCTTGTTAGGTTGCGGCGCGGGTTACCCGTAGTTTCCATGGAGATTGAGATGGCGGCACCAAAAGCACACGATTGGATTGCGGGCATGGCAGCTTACGTGCCGGGCAAAGCCAAAGTTGACGGTATTGCCCATCCGGTGAAACTGTCATCCAACGAGTGCGCCTACGGCCCTAGTCCTGCTGCTATTGAAGCTTTCGCTCAGTCAGCCGAGCAGGTGTTACGCTATCCTGAAGCAGATTCTGCGGCGTTGCGCGCAGCAATTGCGGGCGTGCACGGCCTGGACGGTGACCGTATCATCTGCGGTGCGGGATCCGACGATATATTGACGTTGTTGATCCATTCATACGCCGGGCCGGGCGATGAAGTGATTTATTCTCAAGTCGGCTTCATGGTGTATCCGGTGCAAACCAAAGCAGTGGGCGCAACCGGCATTGCCGTGCCCAACAAAAATTGGGCCGCGGACGTGGACGGCATTCTGGCGGCTGTCACCAGCGACACCAAACTGGTCTTCATAGATAACCCCAACAATCCCACCGGTGCCTATTTGCCGTGGCGTGAGATTGAGCGCCTGTACGCTGGCTTGCCCGAGAACGTAATACTGGTGCTGGACGCAGCCTACGCCGAGTGCGTAACCGCCGCGGACTACAATGCTGGTGCAGAGCTGGTTGAGCGCGCTGAAAATGTGATCATGACCCGGACATTCTCGAAAATGTATGCGCTGGCCGGACTGCGCGTTGGCTGGGCTTACGGCCCGCCTGCCATCATCGATGTTTTGAACCGGGTGCGGATGCCGTTTAATGTATGCCTACCCGGGCAGCCAGCCGCCATTGCTGCAGTTGAAGACACTGAGCATCTGGCTCGTTCGGTCGAGTTTAACCAAGAATGGCGCGATGCGCTTATTGCAGGGCTTGATGCCATGGGTCTGGACGCGGTTAATAGCCAAACAAATTTTGTTCTGGTGGGTTTCCCTAAGGACACAGCGCACAGCGCGAAAGCCGCCAATGAATTTTTAATGAGGAACGGCTATATTGTGCGCGCGCTGCCGTCACTGCCGAACCATTTGAGAATTTCGGTTGGAAAGGCTGAGCAAAATCAGGCAATTTTGAGCCTGATAGCAGAATTTATGAACGGATCACCCGAATGACGGACGCAGATGTCATGGTCAATAAAGTAGCGATCATCGGTTGCGGCCTTATCGGATCTTCGGTTGCGCGGGCGGTAAGGCATGCGGGTGCTGCTGCGGAAATTTCCATAGCCGACAGTGACGTAGGCAATCTTGATAAAGCCCGAGAGCTCTCGCTTGCTGATAGCTATCATTCCACGGCGCTTGATGCCGTGAGCAATGCTGGTCTGGTTATTCTAGCGGTGCCTGTTGGCGCAATGGCTTCAGTTGCTACGGTAATCTCAGGCGGCCTCAAGGCTGGGGCAATATTAAGCGATGTGGGTTCGGTAAAAAACAGTGTGCTCAAATCGGTTGGGCCGCTGGTGCCTGCAGGGGTTCATTTCATTCCCGGCCATCCGGTAGCGGGTACCGAGCAATCTGGCCCCGAGGCAGGCTTTGCCAGCTTGTTCGATGGCAGGTGGTGTATCTTAACACCGCCAGACGATGCTGATTCTGCCGCCGTAGAAGCACTGTCTGCCTTCTGGACCAAATTGGGCAGCAAAGTTGATATCATGACCGCCGACCATCATGATTTGGTGTTGGCCATTACGTCCCATGTGCCGCATTTGATCGCTTACAATATCGTCGGCACAGCCAATGATCTGGAGACCGTTACCCGCTCGGAAGTGATCAAATATTCAGCTGGTGGTTTTCGCGATTTTACCCGTATTGCCGCTTCGGACCCAACCATGTGGCGCGACGTGTTTCTCAATAACAAAGAGGCGGTTCTGGAAATGCTGGGCCGGTTCAGCGAAGATCTGACGGCACTACAGCGGGCTATTCGCTGGGGTGACGGTGATGCCCTGTTTGACCTGTTTAGCCATACGCGCGAAATTCGCAAACGCATCATTGACGCGGGTCAGGACGACGAAGCTGCAGACTTTGGGCGGCCGCATAAACCCTAGCCTACGTCAGGGTTTCACAACAGTGGGCAGCGAAAAAACCACCTGATCACCCAGTATCGCTGAACCATTCTGCAACATGAGGGCGGCACCGCCAACGGGTGGGTTACCAACGGGCATGCTCAATTCAGCCATGGATTTTCTGAAAACAGACCAGTCGGAGACCGTAAGTGCAGCGCTTCCCAGTGGCTTGAAGTTTTCGTCCAGCGTCAGGTCACCGTTTGCTGTTACAGTTGCTCCGTCGGTTGTCCAAGACATGGTGTCCAACTCAACTAAACCACCATTGTCCCGCCAGTTTCCCAGTTGGTTCACCGACCAATCCCGGATGCCCGGCCCGCTCACGCCGCCTGCTATATCAAGCGAGCTGTCCCCGCGCTGGGCAAAAAACTTAAATTCCAGCGTACGCTTTTCATAAAGTCCGCCAGCACCGTCAGCGTCGCCGTTGTCTTTGCCGAGCAACAGGCTCCATGCGTCTAGCGGCGGCACACCTTTCGGTGCGTGCAGTGTCATATCATCGGCGCCGTTCGAATCTATTTTGATGACCAGCCGGTCCCCGGTGTGTACGCGGTAGCTGGCTTGAATAAAATCTTCGTCAAAAGCGATAATGCCGCGCCCCAAACCCGCAGATACAGTACTAGCCTGCGCGATCCAGTGGTCAGGGGTCCAAAGATGTGAAATCAGAACAAGTTTTTCAGCCTCAAAGTCCAGCCCGCGCTGGCGGGTGCGCACGCGTAGCCCGTCAATCTCCAAAATCAGTCGGTAGGGAAAACCAGACAAGGTGGTTTTGCCGTGGGATACATCTAGTCCCCGGTCCAGCCAGCTAGATGCCGTCGTCGTCACAGCTTTTTGCATGCGAAAACCAACGGTGTACCAAATCGCTGTGTAGCCAAGGCCGAGCAGGACCAGTGTCGTTATCACTGCTCTCAGCTTAAATACTCCAGACATAGGTTTTCCCTCGGCGTTAAAAATCGATACAAAATGCGTTATGCAGTTAGGGCGTTACCGGCAAAAGTAACGATAAATTTGGTATATTCTATGGCAACCGCCTGCAGTGATATGTCGGCCGCTACGGGGTAGGGGATTATTTTGCAGTCTGGCAGCGCGTCCTGCAATAATAACAAGCTGCGGCGCATATGGTAATCGGCGGTAACCAAATAAATAGACTTATAGCCATGTGTTCTTGCCCAGTTGGCTGACTTTTCAGCGTTATCAATAGTGTCCACCGATGCCCGGTCCAGGTCTACACAACAATCAAATAGATATTCTGGCGCTTTGGTAACCTGTAGCAGGTCTTTGTTGGCAACCGAAGGATGAACGCCGGACACCAAAAGCCGCGCCCCTTTTTTTTCTGCGAGTAGTTGCAAGCCAGCTTGCAGTCGGCCTTTCCCGCCTGTCAAAACGATGATGCCGTCGGCTGTCGCGCCCTGTTTTGAACTGTCCAATTTCGGTAGGGAGGAGGCGAAAATTGCAAGACCAATAGCCCAGGCCGCGATCGATAGTATCGCCGTGTTGACGATCAGTTTAGTCAGCAATTTCCCCTTTAGCTGCATGGATTTCCTACATCATGTCACGCAGTGCACTGCGCACCGTCAGACGTGCGGTCGACATGGTCAATATAGCAGCAAACAGGGGCAGAGACAAAAGCCATAAACTGACGCTGCTTTCCGGCGCAAGCGAAGAGACCAGCCCTTCTCCCAAATCCGATGCCATCGACGAGACAGTCCATAGGGTAATCACTGCAAAGCCGATGCCGAAAATGCCGCCTTTTATGCCGTGGGCTAGGTAGCGCAGGTCAAACGCGCGGCAAATGACACTGTCCTCTGCCCCCATCAAATGCATGATAGCGATGGGCTCTGCGTGGGTTGCCAGCCCAGCGCGGCAACCAAAAATGACGATGGCAACCGTCGACAATATGACCATGGCGACAACGGCAGTTAGTACCAATTGAAGCACGGTTGCCAGTTCTAAAATCTGGGCAAGCCAAGCCTGATGATCATCAAGGCGGGCTGCGGGTGCTGTTGCTTTCAATCGCTCATCTAGCGCTTGCATGTTGATCTGGGTGGAGCCGTCGAGGGCAACATCAATTAGATTAGGCAGCGGCAAACCGGCATCTATTGGCATATCACCCAGCCACGGAGATACCAGTGCCATCACGTCGGCGCTGGCAAGAAGTGTTGCATGCTCAACACCGGGCGTTGCCCGCAACAACGTTAGGGCTGCGTCGGTTTGGCGGCTTCGCTCATCGGCATCGGCGACAATAACCTGTACTGTGACGTTAGAGGCAAGATCGCGGCTCCAACGCTCTACCCCAGTGCCAATGGCCACGGCGCTGGCGACCGACAGCGCACACAGAAATAGCATGACGCCGATCACCCACGGCAACAGGCCTTCGCGGTCCTTTGAATTAGGTAAAAATTGTAATGTACGACCCCACATATATTATTGCCCCTCATCACTGTGATCGGGGGCGCGGGTGAGGCTCAACTTTCCTTTATCAAGGCTCAACACCGGGGCATTGATGGCGTTGACGAGCTCGGCATCATGCGTGGCGACAACCGTTGTGGTGCCGATTTTGTTTAGTTCGACAAACAGGTGCATTAACCGCCGTGACATTTCGGGGTCCACGTTTCCAGTGGGCTCGTCCGCGACCAACAGGTCAGGTTTGTTGATCACCGCGCGGGCAATGGCAACCCGCTGTTTTTCGCCGCCCGACAGCGTTGCAGGCTTGGCGTGCATGCGGTCCTCGAGGCCGACCCAGCTAAGCAATTCTTCCACATGGTCGGCGACTTGAATTTTTTTTGCGCCTTTGATGCGCAGTGGCAACGCGACATTTTCAAACGCGGTTAAGTGATCGAACAGTCGAAAGTCTTGAAACACCACGCCGATCCGCCGACGCATGCGCGGTAATTCGCTCCGGTGCAGGGTGGCCAAATCTTTGCCAAAAAAATTAACCAACCCACGGGATGGCCGGTGAGCCAAGTACAACAGTTTCAAAAGTGTTGTTTTGCCCGCACCTGAAGGGCCGGTTAGGAAATGAAAAGAGCCTTTTTCCAGTGAAAAAGATACATCCTGCAGTATTTCTGTGCCCATGCCATAGCGCATGCCTACATTTTCGAAAGTGATCATATATGTTGGCCTGACCTCGTTTTCAGCACCTTTGCACAGGCGACATAATAGGTCCAGACCCAGAACTGTGCCCAGAACCGTGCCCAGAACAGTACCAGGAACAACACCAGTTGCGGAACCAGCCGGTGCTTGTATTTATTTTGATATATCTTATAGAGTTACATGAAGGCAATATTAACCATTTGGCGATAGTTTGTGGCCAGTTTAATCTACGCGTAAGGAAATGTGGACGCGATATGATCCTTGTTTGTCCTTCATGTGAATCAAAGTTTAAAGTTCCCGACAACGCTATTCCGCCGGAGGGCCGTAAGGTTCGCTGCGCGCAGTGCGGCTCGGCGTGGCATGCAACGACCGCTAATGAGTTGAAGCCAGCAAAGCCTACGCGTGCCCCACCGCGTGCCCCATCGATTACCCGGGCACCGGAGCTTGGCGTGCGCTCTGCTCCTGTGCAACAGGTTGCCGCTGCCGCTGAAGTAGATGCTGGAACTGCCGCTAAGGCAGCTGCGATCAGAAGAGCAGTAACAACAGAGGAAACTGAAGTTTCTGAGACCGCGCCGGATGAAAACCTGTTCGATGAAGGCGTCGAAGGCCCGCCAGCGGACGCAGGCACAACCTACGATGTGGGCGACGACACTGGCTCTGACGATTTTGAATTAAGCACGGCTATTAAAGGTCAGCAGGGTGATGACTTTGACTTTGGCATCGACGATGATTTGAGCGCAGTTTCGGGAGACGACGATGATGACGACGTCATGGCTCACCGCCGCGCTAACCTTCGGCGCGACGCCGAACGTAGGTCGCTGGCTAGAAAACGGCAGTTTGTGCTGGTCGGCTGGATAGCTTTGTTGGTTTTTGTTCTTGGTATTTTTGGGTCGCTGGTATTTATGAAAGATACTGTGACAGCTACTTTCCCGGGCACCAATCAACTGTATGACTTTTTTGCAGGCAGCCGCAGCGTTGACCGCTTTCGCCCCGCTGAAGGGGAGCGGGTGACGCCGCCGATTACCGAAACCGAAGTTTATGTTAGAGCCGGTATCGTTCAAAATAGAACTCGGGTGGTAACAGTTGATGGTCAGTCGCAAGTAATAATCGGCGGCGAATTGGAGAATACCGGTAACCGGGCAGCGAATGTACCGAAAGTTGAAATTAGCATCAAAGACGGGCAAGGCAGAGTTTTAGACCAGTGGGTGTTTGATCCGCCGGGTCTGGTGCTCAGGCGCTTGAGTAAATTGCCCTTTGAAACTAGGCGCCCGGTGCCGCCAGGGATGGCGAGCGTTGAAATCCGGGCCTTGGAAGGTACGAAGTCCAGCAACGCCGCCCAGTCTCAGTTATGAATCCGTTTTTTGATTTGGACAAGGCAGGCAACGCCCATCATGGGATTGAGCCGGTTTTTACTGCTGATGAAATTGTTGCAAAAGTTGACGACCTCGCCGCCCGACTGGTTCGCTGGTTTGACGAGGAGCCAGTGGCGCAGGTTTTGATGAACGGCGCCATGATGTTTGCAGCGGACCTGTCTCGGGCTATGTCGATCCGGGGTTGCGTCATGGAAATGGATTTTATCCAGACCCACAAGGATGTTAAAAGCGGAACAGTTGACTTGATTGCAGCGTCCAATTTGGATGTGCGCGGGCGTGATGTTTTGCTGATCGATGATATTTATGATGACGGTGGCTCGTTGGCGTGTGCCTACGAGCATTTCAACTCGCTGGGTGCCCAGTCAGTTACCAGTGTAGTATTGCTTGACAAAAGTGGTGGCCGCGACACTAAAATAAAGCCTGATTTCGTTGGTTTTGAGTGCCCTGATATCTTTGTAATCGGCTACGGAATGGATATTGCGTATAGGTACAGGGAGTTGCCGTTCATTGGCAAAATGGGCCGAGCTTAAGAGTTACCTTTGTTTTTCTCTGGTGTTTGGCCAGCTTTTTAATCGCGTGAAGGAACCAATTGGTTGGCCCGCATTTTACTAGCTGAAGATGAAGGCACAGTGCGCGAATTTGTTTCGCGTGTGTTGACCATGCACGGTCACAGCGTGCTTGAGGCACAAGACGGTGCGCAGGCAGTTGAATTGATGAACCAGCATCATTTTGACTTGTTGCTAACTGATATCGTGATGCCGGTTATGGACGGTATATCGCTTGCGCTTAAAGTGCGAGACACTAGGCCCAAGGTGCCGATTATCCTGATGACGGGCTATGCCAATGAAAGCCAGCGCGCCCACAATTTGTCGGTGTTGATTGAGGAGCTTTTGTCCAAACCGTTCAACAAAGACCAGTTGATGAAAGCGGTTAACGATGCGCTTGCGGGTGCTGAAACCAGTCCTTCTAGCGAGTGAGCCAGTCGGGCAGTTTGTCCAAACCAATCAAATCGTCAATCGACGGGCGTGCGCGCACGACGGCATATTTGTCGTCGTTGACCAAGACCTCAGGTACCAACTCGCGGGTATTGTAAGTGCTTGATAACACTGCACCATATGCCCCCGCTGATTTGACAGTTACAAGGTCTCCGGGTTCTAATTCTGGCGTTTGCCTGCCTGTGGCGAACGTGTCGCCGCTCTCGCACACGGGGCCAACAAAATCGGCGGCTATTGTGTGATCGCTTTGTGGTTCGTCTACCGGCTGGATCGCGTGGAAAGCATCATACATGGCCGGGCGCAGCAAGTCGTTCATCGCTGCGTCGACAATATAGAAGATGCGGTCTTCGCCTTGTTTTACATACAAAAGTTCAGACAAAAGGATGCCCGCATTACCGGCGATCAACCGGCCAGGCTCCAGAATAATGCTGCAGTCCATATCGCCGAGAACTTCTTTGATCATCGCGCCGTAAAGGCCGGGGCTTGGCGGTGATTCTTCCGCGGGATCGTAGGGGATGCCAAGGCCGCCGCCCAGATCGATATGGTCAATGGTGTGGCCGCTGGCGCGCAGACGCTTTACCAGCCCAAGAACCTTCTCGAACGCGGCTTTGAACGGACCCAAGTCGGTTAGCTGCGACCCGATATGAACATCCACGCCGGTTGCGCGAAGGCCCGGCAGCTGGGCGATGCGGGCATAAACATCTTCGGCTTTTGACCAGGCGATGCCGAATTTATTTTCTGATTTTCCGGTGGCAATTTTATGATGGGTTTTGGCGTCAACGTCCGGATTTACCCGCACAGAAACCGGTGCAATCAGGCCCATTTTTTCTGCAACTGAGTTCAGAACCTCAAGCTCTGGCTCACTTTCCACGTTGAATTGCTTGATGCCTGCTTTGAGGGCAGCAGCCATTTCGCCGGCTTTTTTGCCGACGCCTGAAAATACGATTTTGTCAGCGGGGATTCCGGCGCGCAGGGCCCGGATTAACTCGCCTTCGCTAACCACATCAGCGCCGGCGCCTTCGGCCGCGAGAGTGGCGAGAACCGCTTGGTTGCTGTTGGCTTTCACGGCAAAACACACAAGCGCATCAAGGCCGGAGAAAGCCTCGGAAAACACCTTGAAATGGCGCACCAGCGTGGCGGTTGAATAGACATAAACCGGGGTGCCAACTTCGCGCGCGATGGTCTTCAGCGAGACGTTTTCAGCGAACATTTCGCCGTTTTGATATGAAAAATGGTCCATTTTAAGAGTCTAACACTGCTTTTTCAGAATGAAACTAGGGAAAATGAGAACTAAACTAGCGAAAATGAGAATGAAACAGCGGAAACCCCGGAACTGCTCGGTGGTTTTATATCACCCTTTTTGCCGCAGGCCGAAATTGCGACAAGAATGGTGGCAGCAAAAAGTATTTTAAGTCCAAAATTCATAGCCGGTCCTCAATCACTATTTTTCGTTCAATAATTCCAGCCGGGCAACTTTTATCGCGGCGCGAACATTGTCGGGTGCGGTGCCGCCGTATGACGTTCGGCTGGCCACCGAAGCCTCCACCGATAACACACTGAAAACGTCGTTGGTAATTTTCGGCTCGATTTTTTGCATCTCAGTCAGCGGCACGTCGGAAAGCTCCAGCGAATTGTCTTCAGCGTATTTTACAATTGCGCCAGTTGCGTGGTGCGCGTCCCTAAACGGCAGGTTCAAGGCCCGCACCAGCCAATCGGCCAAATCGGTGGCGGTTGAATAGCCCAACCCGGCGGCCTTTTTCATCGCCTCGGTGTTGGGGTGAAAATCTTCGAGCATGCCGGTCATGGCAACCAAACACAGCTCAAAATCATCAACCGCCTGAAACACTGGCGCTTTATCTTCCTGCATGTCTTTGGAGTAGGCCAGCGGCAAGCCCTTCATCACCACCATCAGGCCGGTGTGGGCACCCATGATGCGGCCAACCTTGGCGCGCACCAGCTCGGCGGCGTCGGGGTTGCGCTTTTGCGGCATGATTGATGAGCCGGTGGAGAAGGCGTCTGACAGCTTGAGGAATCCGAATGCAGATGTGGCCCACAGGACAAATTCGTCGGCCAGCCGCGACAGGTGCACCGCGCCGATGGAAAGAACGGAGAGAAACTCAAGCGCGAAATCCCGCGCTGAAACCGCGTCCAGCGAATTGGCCATTGGCTTATCGAACCCAAGCTCAGCACTGGTTTTGTGCCGGTCGATGGGGAAGCTGGTGCCGGCCAATGCCGCCGCGCCCAGCGGGTTTTCGTTTAGGCGCATCCGGCAATCAGCCAACCGCGAACGGTCGCGCGATACCATCTCGAAGTAGGCCATCAAATGATGGCCGAGTGTTACCGGCTGCGCGGTTTGCAGGTGGGTAAAGCCGGGCATGATGCTGCCAGCGTAGGTTTCTGCCGCATTGAGTAAGGCGTTTTGCAAGCCCGCATACAGGCCGTCCAATTGGTCGATGGCTGCGCGGGTCCAAAGGCGGAAGTCTGTCGCCACTTGGTCGTTCCTAGAGCGGGCGGTGTGCAGCCGCGCCCCGGCGTCGCCCACCAGTTCGCGCAGGCGGGCCTCAATATGCATGTGAATGTCTTCAAGCGCCGGGTCAAACACCATCTCGCCCGCTTCAATTTCACCGGCGATTTGGGTCAGGCCCGCTTCAATTTTCGCGGCGTCATCAGCGGTCAGAATTCCTGCGCCCGCAAGCATGCGCGCATGGGCCTTTGAGCCAGCGATGTCTTGGCGGTAAAGGCGCTTGTCAAAATCGATGGAGGCGTTGATCTCCTGCATAACAGCAGACGGCCCGCCGCCAAAACGCCCACCCCACATGGTTTGTGATTGGCTTTTAGTGGCATCACCGGTTTCTGGTTTATCACGGCTAATCGAGTTTTTTTGATCGCCCACGGCCTTGTCTTTCCTGCAACAGCATTTATGGTCAAGTGTCGCTTATATGCGGGTGCCAAAAGCATTGCAATCCGGGGTTTATCGTGGGAACCCTTTTATTAAGCTCCCCAAGTGTATTTTTGGGTCAAAGGAGGCAAGTTTCGTGTCGAAAACAACATTAATGGCGGTTGCGCTGGTGGGCTTGCTCGCGGTGGTTGGTTACGGCGTGTTCAAACCGTCTAGCAGCGGCGGTGCAGGCATTGAGCCTTACCTTGTGGGCGAAATGGCCAAACTAACCGTGCCAGCGGAAACGCAAATGCTAAGCGACCATATCATTATGGACGCAGCAGGCGTGCCCAAAAAACTGTCAGCGATGAAGGGCCGGGCGATGCTGATCAACCTGTGGGCGCCCTGGTGCGCCCCGTGCCGGGCTGAGATGAAAGAACTTGCCAACCTGCAGCACGAGCTGGGCGGCGCGGATTTCGAGGTTATCGCGATCAATGTGGACCGCGGCGGCATCCGCCAAGCCGAGGAAACCCTGAAGGAATGGGGCATTGAGGGCTTAGGCCTATACGCTGAACCCACCATGGCGATCGCGTTTGATCTAGCCGAAGGCGCACTACCCACCAGTTTTGTTGTCGACAAAAACGGTGAAATCCGCGCGCTATTCCTCGGCCCCCTCGCGTGGGACAAACCCGAAGGCCTCGCACTGTTCGAAGCCCTGAAGAAGGGTGAAGTTTGATTGGATTAATACTGAAACTGTGGTGTCAGATTTTGTTCACTCGCTGATTTTTTTCCTACGCTCTACCTTTGCTGTTAAACATCAATCATTTGCTTAACAATGGTATTTATACTTTTTGGCCTCTTCCGTTAGATTTTCTATTTGAAGTTGGTTGAGAGCTAACTCGAACGCCCTCTGATAACGAAACCCATGAGCTAATGCTCGATAGAAACTTTTGGTGAAAATGATTGCAGCTTCATCACTAATCGAATCGGCACAGCCGATCACAGCCTTTAAATGCGGACTAGTTTTCAACGCGATTTCTTCTGAGTGACAGGCGTTCAAGATCAGACACTCTAGCCCATCGCATTGTTTTACCAAGCCTTCGATTGCTTCAGCAGACACTGGCGCAGTGTTTCCATTTCGATCTTCAAAGCATAATAGACCAGTTGCTCCGTGACCGCTGAAATGGAGAATATCTGGCTTGTTATTGAGGAGCTCCACTTGCACTTGATCTGTTTTGACCGCCCAAGCGTGAGCAATTTCAATATCGGTTTTTCTGTTTTCAACAAGGCGTAACTGCTCTTTCAAGTCTCGCGCCTCTTGACCCAACCTCAACGGCTGCTCATCCTTTGGAGAAGCGCATAGCATAAGCACTTTTTTCATTGGTAGATTCCCAGTCTTTCTCAATTGCGTGGTCAGTGGATCATTATCGCCTGCAAAAAGGTCCCCTGTACCTGCGCGCAAATCATTTGCTTTTAGTTTGCCGAACAATGCAGTGCCTTCTGCACCTAAATACAAACGTTTTTTCAATTTTGGCTCTCGTTCGAGCAACTCAAAAGTTTTATCTTCGTATTGGTGGCAATCTTTGGCAAATCGAGAAAAGTGCTCTGCAATTAGTTCCCGCACACGAAAGCTACTCTCTGTATCGAACCAATTTAGGGTAATATCTTGGAGCCCATCATAGAATTGATTCTTTAAGCCTTTGGCCAATCCTTCTCGTGCATACATATCTTGTAGGTAGGTACCTTTGAGAATAATTTCATGTTTTTCTTTTATATTTGAGTGTTGCTCTGCTGCCAATTCCAGAAGTTTTGATTGCACATTGGAGGGTTCGCGCTCAATTTGATGGAACGGAATTCCAAGATCGGATAAATGTAGTGTTGGGTTTTCGATGATAGCCCAGACGCTATATTGTTTGACGATAACGTCGTCGTATGTGCAAAGCTCTTTCACGAGTTGCCCATTTGAGAATTTGGGGTGGAACATGTTTTCGAAAGCTCGATTCAGGCCAACTGCGATTAGAGCGAGCTTTAGTACCTCGGCGTCAACGGTATCCACATTGATTTTGAATCCTGACAAGTCGAGTTTAGAAGGCTTAGTTACTTGTAGTGCAGCCAGTGTTTTGATCGTTGGGTTTACAGAGTCCAAAGCGGGACACTCATCCAAATTGCCTGAATAGAGCCTCGATGCTGCTGCTACTGCTGCAGCTATGATCTCAGGATTTCCATCATACTGCGATAACGCACGTTCGACAGTGGATAGTGATCCAGTTCGGGTCCCTAATTGCGCAACGCAATTTAGGCACCATCTAATGACCTTTTCATTTTGGGTGGCGGCTATTAGCCCGTTTACTGTTAGCTCAATGCCATTTCTTGCATCGGGAGAAAGTTTCTCCCCCGCTCTATATGAGCGCGCAAGTTCCTGCAATGCAATCTTCCGTCTGCGATCGTCACCATTGTCAAGTTCATAGCGTAGAAACGCGGCTTTTTCTTGAGATATGCTTCTCCGGCTCATTTGGCCGCATGATCATATTCAAAAAACCGATTCAATGTAGTTTTTCCCCAAGGCTCGAAATCCTCAAGGTTGTTTGGGCAAACACTCATGTCAAGCCAGCGGGGGTCATTGAGAGACAGTTTCCGAGTGGTGGGCTCAAACCACTCTGGGCAATCCCATTCTAGAACGATCAGAAGTATGTTAACTCCGTCTTCACCTTCTGCCTCAAAAAGGAAAAGGGGCTGTGGTTTTTCTAGCTCTTGACCGTTAAAGGATTGAGGAGAAAGATCAAGATCAAGAAGAAGGACATCTAATGCGTTATCACTCGCACCATAGTCATTCTGTGAAAAAAGCGATCTGTCCGAAAAGGTTAGCGCTCCAGGAAACCCTATAGTTCGTTTATTTGCAAAGGCTTCCCTGTCATCGCGGTAACGGCCTATACGGTATGAAAGTACTTCGTTGTCTCTTCGAACCACAGAAAATGTCCAAATCGTCACATAGTCATCTTCTTTGGCTTTTTCTAGGTACTTTAGTGCATCCGTTTCCGCTGCGGCAGCAAACAATTCAGTCAGTTCTTGCTCGCCCTTCCAATTTTCCAGAAACGCCTTCTTGATAGCCAATGGGTTGCCTTTTTGAAGGTCTCGAGTCCTTCTTCTCGCCGGGAATGGCTGTTTAAATTTGTCGGGGATATCTGGGTTAGAAATAAATTCACACAAGAAAAATAACCCCGGTTCTGTCCTGTAAAACCGTGACAGAGACCTGTGGTATAAAATGTCTTCACTTAATCTAGCTTGAAGGGTTTTGTGCTGGGTTTTGCCGCGTAAATGTTCGGGAACGATCTGCCCTTGAAATGCAGCGTTCAAAATACCTTTTGCAGACATTGGTCGGCGCGAAGCTTTAAGTACTTTATGAGCTATTTCTAAGTATGAGTCCAAAATTAAAGTCCTTGTTGTTCACAAGCATATAAGTGGTCGAGCTAGTATACAAGTTCCGAAATATCAGCCGTGGTATTTTGCAACAAAAAACGGCCTTCCATGAACCAAGGCGCGCAGGATTTTTTTAGGGTCCGTTGTTGCCGAAAGCCAACGCTGTCTCAAGGTGCTGTACAGTCCGGAAAATGATCAAAAGCTCATCACAACCAAGATGGTAAATACCATACTATTACACGGGTAAGCCTTACACTTAATCAACAGCATTTTTCCATTTGGCCGGGGTAATGGCAACGGCGCTGTCACCGTCGCTGACCATCACATCGCCGTCCTGAATATTAACCTGCAGTTTCATCATGCGACCGGCCAGTTTTTCCAGCGCGGTGGTGTCCGTCTTTGAAAAATTTATAACCCGAAGATTATCAAACCGAGTGGTGCTGTTTCGGGTTTTCTCCCACCACATCTCAGCAGTATTGCCGCCGTAACAATAGATAATCATCTCGCCCGCCTTGCCACAAGACTGGCGAACAACCTTCTCTCCCGGCAGCCCTAGCGCCACCCACAACTCATGCTCGCCGCTCAGGCTTTTCTGCCAAATGTCAGGCTCGTCATCCGTTGAAATGCCTTTGGTAAATTCTAGTTGTGCGTGCGCATTCAGCGCAAAAGCAAGAAGACGCACCATTAACCGTTCATCGGTCTCCGAAGGGTGTTTGGCAACGGTCAGATTATGGGTCTCATAGTAGTGACGGTCCATATCGGCAACGGAAAGTTCAACTTTATAAATGGTGGCATTCTGCGCCATGGTTTATCCCTGAATATTGAAGCCTGAAAATTGATGCCTGAAGATTGATGCCTGAATATTGTTTATTGGGATGTCTATTGTGTTTGGCGACTTTTTGAAAGCAAGAAGCAACTGGCAGGGTCGTGGACATGCAAGGCGGTTAGCTTGCGGCGCAATGGCCGCTTCTGGCCGAAGGTGCGCTGTCTAACAGCTTGTCGTGCCGCGGGCTCCATTCAGCGATAAGCGCATTGCATATGTTTATTGTTATACTCTAACAAACTCTGCGCACTGTATCAGCTAGATATGCAACAGGGATAAAATCATGAAATCTTCTTTCGCCGTTATTGGCTTCACGTTTTCAGCACTGGTATTCGGCACAGCCAGCCATAGTCAGGACTCCCCTGTTTTGGAAGGCCCCTACATGGGGCAAACACCGCCGGGCATGGTGGCGGAACCCTTTGCGCCGGGTGTTATCTCCAAAGAAGGCTGGGAGCTTGAAGGCGTTTTTGCCCCCGGCATGAAGGAATTTTATTTCACCGTGGACGGCAGCAAGGACACAGAAGGCTTTAAGCCAACGGTGATCGGCTTCCGGCAGGAAGGCACTATCTGGAAGAAATATATTGAATTCAGGCGGCGCGGCGAAACTGTGTTCTCGCCGGACGGCAAACGCATGCATATGGCAAAAGGTTACAAGGACAGGGTCGGCGACGGCTGGTCGGAGCGAAAATCCCTCGGCCCCATGTTTGAGCGCGAAGACTGGGGCATTATGCGCCTGTCGGCATCCGCGGGAGGCACCTATGTTTTTGATGACTATAAAAGCGAAGACCTTATCCGCATATCAACACTCAAGGACGGTAAGCGCCAGGAACCCACACCAATTGGCCCGGTGGTCAACACCGGAAAAATGACAGCCCACCCCTTCATCGCACCTGATGAAAGCTATCTGATCTGGGATAGTGAGCGCGAAGGCGGGTACGGCGGATCTGATCTCTACATCAGCTTCCGCCAAGAAGACGGCACGTGGGGGCCTGCCATCAATATGGGCGATAAGGTTAATTCCGACAATTGGGACGCCTACGCCAGCGTAACCCCGGACGGCAAATACATTTTGTTCAACCGGGGTATTGATCTGGAATCAGAGCCAATGAATGTGGATATATACTGGGTAGACGCGGGAGTGATTGATGAGCTTCGGCCTGAATGATTAAACAGGCATTGCCTCGAAAGTGCACGGGCCGCAATTCTACCTTCCAAACATAGACTTAGGTTTAGAAAGGCTTCCGAATGCTTAGCCTTTCTGGTTAGCTGTGTTAGGGTATAATTGATAATACCATGTTATTGCATTCCATTGTGCGGGCGTTTTTTTGGGTAGCAGCTCTGCAAATACAGAAAGGTATGTTTCGTGGGTAAGTTCAGCATTGCCAGTTCTTTTTTAAGTGTCAGCTTCATAATTTTCTTTGCGGTGTCGGCTGCACCTGCCGCTGTGGCAGAAGACTATGAATACCGGACGATCAGGTCACCGCGCAGCTTAACGGCAGAAGAAACCCGTGTGGCTGCGGACCAGTATCAGCGATATTGTAGCCTGTGCCACGGCGCTGACCGGCAGGGTTACGCCAATGATCACGCGCCTTCACTTCGAAGTAAAAGCCTGTTCCGGTCCGGCGTGCCGCACGAGGTGTTGCGCCCGATACAGTATGGCCGTGAAGGCACTGCCATGGGCGGTTATCTGAATGAGGTAGGCGGTCCGCTTACGCTGGATGAAACCTGGAACCTGACCTACTGGCTGTTCTGGCAGGCGGATGCCCGGCGGGTGCGCATTACCAAAGAGCTGGTACGCGGCGACGCCGGGCTCGGTGCAGCGCTATACGCAGAAAACTGCACAGATTGCCACGGCGCGGGCGGGGAAGGCGTGAACGCGCCCGCGCTCGGTAACCCATCAGCGCTTTCCCATAACTCAGACGAATTTATCCGCTATGCGATCCGCGAAGGCCGGGACGGTACGCCCATGGAGCCATGGAAGGACAGGCTTTCATCAGATGACATCGACAGTCTCACCGCTTTCCTGCGCAGCCGGGCCAGCGGCTGGGAGCAATCCCGTGTGGCGCTGAGGGAAGTGCCAGCCCCTGATCAGTATGTGATCAACAAGGGCGGCACAGACCCGGAGTTTGACCTGCAGGACGGCCTTTATGTATCGTCGGATGATCTGTTGAAGGCGCTAACGGAGAAAAAACGCATGGTGCTGTTAGATACCCGCGTGACGTCTGTGTGGCAGCGGGTGCATATCGAAGGGGCGGTGCCGATGCCCTATTACAGCGACTTTGATGCGATTGTCGACGACTTGCCGAAGGATGTGCAGATTGTTGCCTATTGTTCCTGCCCGCGCGCCGCCGCGGACGATGTGGTGAGGCGCCTGCGAAGGCGCGGTTTCACCCGCACGGCGACACTATATGAAGGCATTTTCGGCTGGATGAACATGGGGTATCCGGTGATCAACGGCCAATCGGAATAAGAGAAAAAGGCGGAATAGGGGAAGTTGTGGCGTAGGTCTTCCGGTCCGTCCCCCTTTCCGCCAACGGCGGAAAGCAGTCGCCCCCCCCAGAGGTAACATTCCAGAGGTAACATTCCAGAGGCAACACCGATGCGTCGTATGGGACGGCAAAGTCCGCGCTTTGTTCCTCGGCCCCCTCGCGTGGGACAAACCCGAAGGGCCTTGCGCTGTTTGACGCGCTCAAGAAGGGTGAGATATAAGCGTGAATAGAGTAACGCCAATCAATTGCGGTATCGTAGCGGCTGCCGCGCTTGAGGTGGTATTCAAGGGAAACTGAGGGAGACCAGGAATGACCTATGTTGATGGATTTGTAGTTGCAGTACTGACAGCGAACAAGGAAAAGTACCGCAAACACTCGGCAGAAGCCGCCGTGTTTTTCAAAAAGCATGGTGCCTTGCATCTGATGGAATGCTGGGGCGATGACGTGCCAAAGGGCTATATGACTGATTTTTATGGTGCCGTGAAAGCACAGGAGGATGAGACGGTTGTTTTTTCCTGGATCATCTGGCCGGACAAAGCAGCGCGTGAAGCAGGCAACGCAAAGGTTTTCGCTGATATGGAAACCGCAGGCGCCGACATGACCGAGATGCCTTTTGACGGTAAGCGCATGATTTACGGCGGCTTTGAAGCGATTGTTGACGTTTAAAGCCAAGGGGAGCAAAATCTTTTGCGGTTAAAAACAGCGAGACTTAAGCGAACCATGGCAGACTATAAGTAAGCTAACGCGGGCACGCGGCACCGGCAGCGCGGCCAGATACGTTAAAAGGGTATATCATGACAGAGCAGGCAACATTCACCGCGATGCAGGACGGCACAGCCGAAGACTGGAAAATCATTGGCGCGGCCCACGTGGAAGAGTTTAAAAACACTGCTGACCGTTTTATCGGGCTGCTCAGGTCACTTGAACAACACACGCTGGGTTTTGCCTGCGACCAGCTGCAACATTCGCTGATGACCGGCACGCTGGCGCGCAGGGCGGGGGCGTCAGACGAAGAGATTGTTGTGGCCTTGTGCCACGATATTGGCAAAGCCATCAATGTGCCCAACCACGGGCCTATTGCTGCCGAGATGATGCGCCCCTATATCAGCGATGATTGCTATAATGTGATCCGCAACCATCAAGCCTTTCAGGGCGAGTATTATTATCACTATCTGGGTGCGCCGACGGACCTGCGCAAACAGTGGGAGGCTGAGCCTTGGTACAATCTCGCAGTAAAGCTGGTTGACGAGTGGGACGCGCCCGCCTTTGACCCGGATTTTGAAGTTGATAGCTTGGAGAGCTTTGTGCCCCTGATGCGCAAGGTGTTTCACGATAACCCTGTCGCGGCTGGTTGATAAAACCTTCAAGACAAGATGTGTTGCAGGCAAGCACCGTATTCACCGAATGCAATGGTACCAACTAAAGGAATAAACACATTAATATCACCGACTATCAATCCCTGTTGTCAGCTGCGAAAAACCAGGCGGAGCCACAACGTTTATTATTCGTTTTTTTAAAAGCGTCTCTGCCAAAAGACCATAAAGATGAAGAAGCCATTCGCTTTCATTCTGGTCAGGGCGGCGAACTGGAACCAGTCATGTGTGTTGACAAAACGTTGGATGAATTGGGTAGCTTTGCCGACCTGGTGGTAGAATCTGAGAGTATGGAAAAAAATTGGCAAATTGTGTTGGTGGCTAGTCTTTCTGGTAGAAATGGCATTGCCCCTAAGTCGGATGAAGCGACAGGGCCGCTTAAAAAGATGGTTCAGGCTGTAGAACAAGGCGGTAATCTATCCAGTTTTCTGGCCTTTGATAAAAAGGGTGACCCTATACAGTTTGGTGATTGAACCGGTAGGGCCGCAAAACTTGAAGCTCCAACTATCTTATCGATCCCAACCTACTGCCCCAATGCATCTGGGTCATTTTACCATTGGTTTTGCCTGAGAGTTTCGCGTTCCTCTCGCGGGCGACTAACCAGCATGTTATGGTAGGCCATATGTCTCCAATTATCTGATGAAATACAAACAGCCTATGCCCAAAATTGCCTCAATATTTGTAACCCGCCTTTACCGCGCTGACTTGTCTGAACTTGGCAAAGCACCAGATGCTGCAGAGCTTGAGGCTGCTTGCCTGTCTGTTGCCGAGGACGACGAGGCTGGGCAGAAGTGGTGCGAGGAAAATGATTTCCCCGGCTATACCAGTTACGCCTCCTTGGATGATTTGGCCTGGCGGTTTCCCACCTTCAAGGATTTGGTGAAACTGCTCGACAGGCATGTGGCAGAGTTTGCGGGAGACCTTCAGTTTGATTTGGACGGCAAGAAAATTAAGCTGGATTCGCTGTGGATTAACATCCTGCCCGAGGGCGGTATTCACACCTCGCACATCCACCCGCACAGCGTGATTAGCGGCACCACCTATGTTGCTGTGCCGAAGGGGGCCAGTGCGATCAAGTTTGAAGACCCGCGCCTTGCCATGATGATGGCAGCACCGGCCCGCACGGCTGAAGCGCGAGAGGAAATGCGCAATTTTGTCTATGTGGAGCCCAAGGTTGGTGACGTGTTGCTATGGGAAAGCTGGCTGCGCCACGAAGTGCCCATGAACATGGCCGAGGAAGACCGCATCAGCGTTAGTTTTAATTACGGTTGGGAATGACGGCCAGCATGTTTTTGGCCGAAAACAGACGTTAGTTCAGGACAATAAGAATGAAAAAATCATATTTTGGTTCAACCATACCCTCAACGGCGGTCACCATAGTATGCGCACTATTATTGTCCGGCTGTTCCTCTGAGACACAACCAACCCCACATGATAATGGCGTAGAGATTGAAGCCTCCGCAGAGGAAATACATGCAGCAAGCCTGGTTCTGGACGGGCACGCCGATATTGTTATCGCGCGTGCGACCGGGCAGTATTTGGGGGCAGACGGCCGTTCAAAAGTTGCGGTGGGTAAGCTAAAAGCAGGCGGTGTTGACGCGGTTATTATGTCGATTGCCGTGCCGCCTGGCGCCACACGCTCTGCAACCGATGATGCAGCGGGTCGAGCTTTAGCTGATCAAAAATTTAGTGCCTTAAATGCATTGATAAATGACCACCCTGATACTTTGGTTCTAGCCACATCGGCGCAACAAATTGCGGCCGCGCAGAGCAACGGCAAAATCGCGATTATTGTTGGTTTCCAAAATGCGCGAGCCTTGGAGAGCAATGTTGACGCCTTGGACGCTTTTTACGCTAAAGGGGTTCGGGTTTTTGGCTTGAACCACATCGGCCACAATGGTTTTTCTGACTCGTCGCGCCCGCTCTATGACGGCGCGTCAGGTGTCTATGAAGCCGCCGAAGAACATGGGGGTCTGTCCGACCTGGGCAGGCAAGCAATTGGGCGGATTAACCAGCTGGGCGGTATCATCGACGTGTCGCAGTCCTCCAAGGTCGCCACGCTGGAAATTGCAGCATTATCCAACGCGCCTATCATCGCCAGCCACTCCAATGTGCGGGCCTTGTCCAACGTCACGCGAAACCTGTCGGACGCAGAAATAGATGCTATTGCCGCCAAAGAGGGTGTTGTTCACTTGGTTCCATTTGGGGCTTATCTGGTTGACCTGTCCGATCCTACGTTGCGCGAGGCGATTAAAGCCGTTCGGTTGAAGGCAGGCTTGCCCGGGGAAGGCTATGCATATCCGTACGAGCTTTATTGGGAAATCGATGACCCAGCGGAAAAAATGAAATTCTTGTTGGCTATGCGCGATGTTATCGGACCCGGCAACGTTGAAAGGCTGGTGGACCACATTGACTATGTTGTCGAGCGGGTTGGCATCGATCATGTGGGCATCGGTAGTGACTTTAATCACGGCGGAGGCGTGGAAGGCTACAGCGAAGCAGATGAGGCGCTTAATGTCACAAAGGCTTTGGTTGAGCGCGGCTACTCCCAAGGCGATGTTAAAAAGATATGGGGAGGTAACTTCCTGCGTGTCCTTCGTGCAGTTGAAACAGCTGCTTCACCAAAAGACGAGTGAGAGTTCCGCCGATTAAGCGGCATAATAAGCTTGGCTGAGCCGGACGTCACAGCCCCCTGCAGCAAACCATTTATTGCCTGAACAGCTAGCGTTTACCGGCCAGAATGTGCTTTCCGGGCGCTGCTCCTGCAATCAATGCGCCGTCTCTCGCAACCGGCACACCACCGACAATGACGGTCTTGATCCCTTCCGAGGCCCGGTACGGCGCGCCGTAGTCTGCTTTAGCTTGAAGACCGGCGAGATCAAAGATCACAATATCAGCGTCCATTCCGACCTTAATGCGTCCTTTTGTTTCAAATTTTGGGGCTATTTGTTCTAACCACCGGGCAGGATAAAGGCTCACCCTAGCAAGCGCATCCATTATACTTACTTGCTGTCGGTCTCTCGCGTAATGACCGATGAAGCGAGCGAATGTGCCGGCAAGGTTGGGGTTGGACAGAACATCCTCCGTCATCGCGGGCGTCACGTCGGATGACACCATCATGCCGGGCCAGCGTATTGCTGCCTCAACCCATTCTTCTTTAACATAGTGATGGTTGACCATGCCGGAGGGCTCCTCGGCCTGATAAGCTTTAAACGTCTCCTCAGTAAGCCATTCGCCGGTCGCCGTCCATTGAACATCTGCATAGGTAATGTCGAATATTTTCTGCCAGTCACGGTGAAACACGGCAGCGCCAATGCTAGTGCCACCCGCAGCGTAAGATAAGGTCTCGGTTGTTATCTTTGCCCCGCGGGCATTGGCGGCATCGATCAATTTAAGCCACTGCGGTAGAGCTTGCATCGCGCTATGGGTGATATGACAAATCAGCAGCGGCGCACCTGTTTGTTCCGCTAGTTCAATCACGTCGATCAACCCCGCTGGGTCGCCCGGCAGTCCCCGCCGAACGTGCACAGTGACCGGCGCGCTGCGCTCGCCCGCAACCTCGAACACCATGCGAAGTTCTTCTTTGCTAACGGCGGCGCTGATATAATCCAAAAGAACGCCAATGCCGATACCACCCTGATCAAGTCCTTCAATGAGTAAGGCGCGCATTTCATCAATCTGTCCGGCGGTAGCAGGCTTGACAAAAGCCGCGCCCGGTTTCATCGGCCCGTCTTGGGTAAACAAATAGGGCTTTTCCAGTCCTTCTATCACTTTGGTGCGCACAGCGAGGTGGCTGATCGAATTGCCAAAGTTAAGCGGTGACTGGCCTTTGATCATGAAACCATAAGCGCTAACCGGGAAGGCGCCAGCTTCAAGGTCGAGTTGAGTGGTGACGCCGTCAAGAACCTGATACTTTGCGCCGAGGGGAGTGGGCGAATGGGAGTGAATATCGATGAACCCGGGAGCGACGACCATGCCTGAGGCGTCTGTTATATGTTCACCAGCAAGGCCGGTATCGCTGATCGCAGCAATTCTGCCATCCAAAATGCCAATCGTTTTGACCGCGTCAAGACCCGATTCCGGATCCATAACCCGACCACCTTCGATCACGAGATCATAAGTTTGAGATGCGGGCTCGGATGCGGGCGGCTTCGAGTTGCTGCACGCTGCAAGCATGATGCACGCTACGCCCCAACTAACCATTAAACTGTATGTGCGATTAAACATGCCCTCGCCCTCTCCACTGCTGTCCAACGGAGCCATAGTAGCTATGCCCGGGTAAAATAATAGCAGTGAAATTCTCAATGCCTGCTTTCAGAAGAACTCACATGCAACTGGACACGGTCCGTAACGGCAGAACCAAATTGCTACAAATTATCTCATCCCAAATGGGTCATGTCGGCGGGCCGTTCGCCTTGGGTGATGATTGCGGTTTCCTTCATGCCTTCTTTGGTCCATTCGGCCATCAAGGGCTGCGCAAGCACGGCGTCCATATAGGCACGGGCGGTTGGGTTCATTTCAATGCTGTATGTTTCAAACCGGTGGACAACCGGCGCGAACATCATGTCGGCTGCCGAGAATTCGCCGAACAGAAAATTACCGCCATTTTTATTGGCATTTTTGCCAAAACGCTCGCGGGCCTCAACCCACAAGGCGTCGGCGCGGGCGACATCTGCGGCGACACTGTCGCCGAGCGTTAGGCCGGACCATTTGCCCCTGATGTTCATTGGGGCATGGGTGCGCAGGCCCATGAAGCCACTGTGCATTTCAGCGGATATGCTGCGGGCAAAAGCATAGGCGGCATCGCCGTCTGGCCACCAGAATTTGTCGGGTGCAAGGCGGGCGCAGTAATCGATGATTGCGAGGCTGTCCCAGACAACAATGTCGCCGTGCACTAGCGCGGGCACCATGCCCGAAGGCGAATGCTTCAGCAGTTCCGCCTTGGAGCCGGGAGTGTAAAGGTCAAACTTAACCTCCTCGACGGGCAAACCCATATGCATGGCGGCAAGCCAACCGCGCAGGGACCATGTAGAATAATTCTTGTTACCGATAATGATTTTTAAAGCAGCCAAGGTCAGCCCTCCCGGTTAATGTGTGAGAGCATTATTTATCATTCCGGCGGTTCGCGGACAAACCAGATTAGCTTGGTGGATTGAATGGTTTATCTATCCAGACGGGCTTCCCAGCGATCGATCGGGGCGAGCGGACCTACGGGGCATTGGTGTTCTTTTGTAGGCTTGCCCGTTATCACGGTATAAACATGGTGAAAGGCACGCATCTCACACCCCGGTGTCGCTATAAGAGAAGCCAGCACAAACGCAAAGCCAAGATGCAAAGACAGATAAAGCTCCCACCAGAAAAGGGTGTTTGCCAGCAATGGGGTTTCGGGAGACCCGGTTGTCAGATATCCGAACGCCGCGATGCTGCCCAGTAGAAGCGCGCTGGCAATCGCGGGCCATTTTTTCCAGGCGCGAGAAAAACCAATGTTAATAATATAGCTGACAAGAAATAAACCGGGGACCAAACCATTCCATATCAGCGGTTTGATTGATCCAGTGTCGGTGAACAAGTCAGCGCGGAAGGTCCATATACCTGATACATAGTAAAGGCAGGCGGCCCCTAGCGCCAGTCGCGCAAGCCGACCAATCGGCCCCGGCTTCGGGATACTTCCTTCGTCTTCAAGCTTCAGATCAGTTATTGCCATGTCAAACAGCCGCTTCGGGTGTGCAGCAATCGCCTTGTTGGATTGGCGGACAAGGGACCGTGCCGTAGGAGCAATAAACACAACAATCGCCGTGGTGGGGTTTGAGGACGGCGGCGCAGCCCTTGCAATCATAAAAATACTGACATGCGTCAGTCGGCATGGTTTCGGTTTCCCGGTGGCCGCACTTGGGGCAAGTTAATGTGGAATGCAGGTTCATGGTGAATTCCTTGCCGCCCGGATCATGCCCAGCAGCTCCCGCTCAAAAGAGGGCAGCGCGTATGCAATCCCAATAAACAGAAGACCAACAGCAAATAGAAGCAGCACGCGCCGCGTTGGCCGCCCGCCGCCCGCAAAGGTGACAATCATCCCGATAATGATAAGCGCGAGCGAGCCATAGAGGAATTCATCCCGGTAGCGGGCGAAAAAGCCGAGTTGGGCGATGAAGGCACTGCCGACGCCCATATTAAATAAGAGTATCGGCAAAACACAGCAAGACGCGCCGATAAAAGCACCAACGCTGCCCAGCATGCCGCCGCCCAGTATACCACCACCTGTGACCCATGCGGCCCAGCGTGATTCTGTATGTTTGGTTCCGTTAGTCATGGAAGCATGATAAAGCCTGTAGTTAATACAGGCTCAAGGAAAAAAATATGACATCGCAAAAACGTGATTATAGCAGGGGCAGTCTTGCGGCTGCCGCCGGGGTTAATCTGGAAACTATCCGGTTTTACGAAAAAATTGGCCTGATGCCGGACCCGCCGCGCGCGCCGAACGGCTACCGCACCTACGGGCACGAGCATTTGAAACGGTTGGTTTTTATCAGGCGCGGGCGCGAACTTGGCTTCACCAACGCTGAAATTGGAAACTTGTTGGAGATGGTTGACGGTGTTTACGCCTGCGACGACGTAAAGCGTCTTGCGCTCGCCAATGCGGGCGTTATTGCCGAAAAGATAGAAGATCTAGCGAAAATGAAATCAGCGCTTGATGCAATAGCGGCGCAGTGCAGCGGCGGCGAAACGCCTGAATGTGCCATCATCGACAGGTTGCTGGAGGAATAGGCGCTCCCTGTAAGGCGTTCTCTATTAATGCGTGAGTGCATTATCTATCATTTCGGCTGTTTGCCGACAAATCAGATTACCTTGGCGGGCATAAGGTACGTAATATCTCAGTATATACGTACAATTGTACGTTGACATTTTGAAAATCGTATAGTACCGCTGAACTAGTCCAATACAGAGGAGCGGGAATATGAAATCAGAACGGTTTGAGATGCGTCTAGATACAGGGACTGCAAATCGAGTAGATATATGGCGTGACAAGCAACCTGACGGACCGTCTCGCGCGGAGGCATTTAGGAGATTGGTGGACGTTGGGTTGGCGGTAGTTAACCCGGACGAAATCTATCCAACAAGCTCCGAAAAGCTCATGTTGAGTATGTTATGCGAAGTTTTGAAGCAGCAAAAAAAGCGTACGGAAATTGATCCTGACTTTGTACAGGCCGTAATTTCAGGAGGACACTACTGGGCGCTGGGCTGGCAGTACGGTGGGCTGTTTCACAATCACGTGGATACTCCTGCCAATGTAAGACTCGTTGCGGACATACTTACAATGTGGAGCGATATTGAATTCGCTATTGAGTACTTAACGGAGGAGGAACAAGCTGAACTAAAATCCTGCGATAAAATTTTCAGTACCCAATTTATGGGTTTTGATGGCAACGAGGAGACAGACTACTTCTGCATTGCACAGCTTATGACAAATGAAATGGGTAGGTTTCAAAGCCTAAAAGACGATAAACGTGACTTCAATTCGCATTGGCCAACATTGGACACCCATACGGCATTGCTGAGAAAATATACGTTTGCAAAACCTAAACTCACAGGCAGAAGACTGACTCTAGAAGAGTTGCAAACTATTCTCTCAACAGATGGCTAATCATTGAAAGCTCAATCCTGTTTTCCCTATCGGCCTATTTGAACTGGCAAAACTAAATTCCTACCGGGTCGGCACCGGCAAATCGCCGTGATAATCATAGAAACCGCGGCCGGTTTTGCGGCCGAGCCATCCGGCCTCCACATATTTCACCAAGAGCGGGCACGGGCGGTATTTGCTGTCGGCAAGGCCGTCATACAGCACCTGCATGATCGACAGGCACGTATCCAGACCAATGAAATCAGCCAGGGTTAGCGGCCCCATGGGGTGGTTGGCGCCCAGCATCATGGCGTTATCAATGGCCTCAACGCTGCCGACCCCTTCATAGAGCGTATAGATGCCTTCGTTGATCATTGGCATCAGGATGCGGTTGACGATAAAGGCAGGGAAATCTTCGGAAACCGCGGTGGTTTTGCCTAGTTTTTCGGTGAAGGCCGCAAAACGCTCAAAGGTTTCGTCCGAGGTGGCGATGCCGGGGATCAGCTCAACCAGTTTCATCACCGGCACCGGGTTCATGAAATGAACGCCCATGAATTTGTCGGCGCGGTCGGTGCTGGCGGCCAGCCGGGTGATCGAGATGGACGATGTGTTGGAAGCAACCAGTGCAGTGGCCTTCAAGTGCGGGCACAGGTCTTTGAAGATGGCTTTTTTGATCTCTTCATCTTCAACTGCAGCTTCGATGACCAGATCACAGTCGCCGTGGGCGGCATTGCTGTCTCCCAGCGTAATGCGCTTGAGGGCTGCTTTCATGTCAGCCTCAGCTATTTTGCCCTTGCTGAACTGGCGTTCCATATTGCCGTTGATCACCGACAGGCCTTTCTCTGCCTGATCCATGGTCATGTCGGTCAAGACAACCTGCATTCCAGCAAGTGCACTGATGTGGGCGATGCCGTTGCCCATTTGCCCGGCGCCAATAATTCCTACGGTATCAACCATCTTTTGTCTCTCAGTCTTGTATTAACGTGTGTGTCAATTATGGGGTCAGTATATACAGAAAAGGCGCCGAATGAAGGCGCCGTTTCACTTTTTTTGTGGGCTGGTGCCGTCCAATCTATAAAGCGGCTTCCAGCGCGGGCACAGCTTCAAACAGGTCAGCAACAAGGCCGTAGTCCGCTACCTGGAAAATAGGGGCTTCTTCGTCTTTGTTGATGGCGACGATGATTTTGCTGTCTTTCATGCCCGCCAGATGCTGGATCGCGCCGGAAATACCGACCGCGATATATAACTCGGGTGCTACGATCTTGCCGGTTTGGCCAACCTGATAATCGTTAGGCACAAAGCCCGCATCAACCGCTGCGCGTGAGGCACCAACGGCGGCACCCAGCTTGTCTGCAACGCGCTCGATAATGGCGAAGTTTTCGCCCGAGCCCATGCCGCGACCACCAGAAATGATGATTTTAGCGCTGGTAAGTTCAGGCCGGTCAGACTTGGACAGTTCCGAGCCGACAAATGATGATACGCCAGCAGACGCCGTGGCGCCGATGGCCTCAACTACGCCTGCGCCGCCTTCAGCTGCCGCTTTTTCAAAAGCAGTTGCGCGCACAGTGATAACCTTTACGGCGTCGCTGGATTGCACGGTGGCGATAGCGTTGCCTGCATATATTGGGCGCTTGAACGTGTCTGGGCTGACAACCTCGATAATTTCAGAAATTTGAGCCACATCCAAGGCTGCTGCAACGCGGGGCAAGAAGTTTTTACCGGTGGTTGTGGCGGGTGCCAGGATAGCATCATAGTCGCCAGCAATACTAAGCACCACAGCGGCCAGTTCTTCGGCTAGGGGGTGAGCGTATACGCCGTCGTCTGCCACCAACACTTTGGTAACACCGTCGATGTTTGCGGCAGCAGCAGCGGCGTCACCGCAGCCAGAGCCCGCGACCAGCGCGTGCACGTCGCCGAAGGCTTTCGCCGCCGTTACTGTTGCAAGTGTTGCGTCTTTAACAGACGCATTATCATGTTCTACAATTACAAGAGCAGTCATCAGATAACTCCCTTTTCTTTAAGGTTGGCTACCAGTTCTTCAACGCTCTCGACAATAATGCCTGCTTTGCGTTTGGGCGGCTCTTCCACTTTCAGCATGGTTAGGCGAGGGGCCATATCAACGCCGTAATCTCCGGGGGTTTTCTCGTCTATTGGCTTGCGCTTTGCCTTCATGATGTTGGGCAGGCTCGCATAGCGAGGCTCATTCAAGCGAAGGTCGGTGGTGATGATGGCGGGCAAGGTGAGCTTAACGGTCTCAAGGCCGCCGTCCACTTCGCGGGTAACGTTCACGCCGCCGTCGGCCAGCAATACTTCAGATGCGAAGGTGCCTTGCGGCCAACCCATCAGCTGAGCCAGCATCTGACCGGTTTGGCTGTTATCACCGTCGATGGCCTGCTTGCCGAGAAGCACCATGTCAGGGTTTTCATCAGCGATAATTGCCTGAAGAATTTTTGCGACAGCCAGCGGTTCTGCGTCGCCGTCATGTTCTACCAAAATGCCGCGGTCCGCGCCCATTGCAAGGCCTGTGCGGATAGTTTCCTGCGCGGCTTTGGGGCCGATGGAGACAACGATGATTTCTTCGGCATTGCCAGCTTCTTTGAGGCGGAGCGCTTCTTCAACTGCAATTTCGTCGAAAGGGTTCATTGACATTTTGACATTGGCAAGCTCAACGCCGGTATTGTCAGATTTTACGCGAACTTTCACGTTGTAATCTACGACCCGTTTTACAGGCACCATGATTTTCATGGGTTTCAATCTCCCGAGTTACTGTTGAAGCAAATGGCTTCAAAAACCTGGCATTTTGGACCCTCGCAAAAGCACGTGAGTCCTTGAAATTAGTAGGGTAGAAAGCGATATCTTATCAATATGTACCTGTCAATCCAGACCATTGAATTATCATCGTTTGTACGATTTTTTGCGAACAAACCAGCCAAAATAGATATTCAATGGGCCAGCTTAACGCGTTGCTCCCGGAACCCATAACACATCATCAGCACCATCATTATTCAGGTGCCTCGCTAGAACAAATAGGTGATCCGACAGCCGGTTCAAATATTTTATTGCAATTGGGTTGATCGGCTCGCTCTGGGACGCGGTTATTGCGTCGCGTTCGGCGCGCCGAACGACGGTTCTTGCCAAATGCAAATAGGCGCTAGCCGCCGACCCGCCGGGAAGGATGAAACTGGTCAGGTCGGCAAGCGACGCATTGATGGTATCAATTTCCTGCTCCAACCGCGTGACTTGACTGTCGGTGGTTCTAAGCACCATTTGGCTGGGGGTAAAATCATCACCGGGTGTGGCAAGGTCAGCACCCACATCGAACATATCGTTCTGGATGCGGCTTAACATGGCGTCGGCGTCGGCGTTGGTTGAAAGGCGGGCAATGCCGATCACAGAGTTTGCCTCGTCAACGGTGCCGTACGCAGCCACGCGGGCGTTGTCTTTATAGAGGCGTGTGCCATCCGACAGGGAGGTTTCACCGCCGTCGCCGCCGCGCGTGTATATTTTGGTTAATTTAACCATAGACGCGGCCCTTAAGCCGTTGCAGCAGCGAGCACGAGCAACAGCAAAGTAATCGCCTGCAGGGCAACCCGCGCCTGCATTAGCTTGTTGCCGTATTTGCGGTTAAACTCGCCGCCCTTGGCCATGGTGATGGCGCCGGTGAACATCACACCGAGGGTGGCAAGAGCAAAGAGTAGCGCTAGGATGAACAAAGCTTTCATTTTTGACTCACTTGAAACATGATAAGGCCCTAGTATACTGCCACAGTGAGCATGGGCAATGCTAAAGCTGCTTTGGTTTCGCCGCCGCGACACCGTGTCTCACAATATATGATACGGCGCTGCGCTGCGGTCGAGAAGCCAGTTGATATTATTTACCCGGGTTTGGAGATATGATGCGTTTCTTATTTACCCTTTTTGTTCTTTCCTTGTATGCGGCCCCCGCGGCGGCGCAGAGCGGGGCCATTTATGCTGACGGCAATCTTATGCCATCGCTTCAGAAAGCCTTTGATGCGGTTCTGCCGGGCGGTATTATTCGGATTGAGCCTGGCATATACAAGGAAGGCGGCGTTCTTAGGAAAGGCCATGACGGCGTGTTGATTAGTGGCAGTCCCGGTACGGTGTTCGACGGTGTCGCCGTTCGCGGTAAAGCAGCTTTTGTTATTCAGTCTGATGATATTACTATCGAGGGCTTAGAGTGCATAAACATGAAAGTGGGTAGCGGCAACGGCGCATGTGTGCGCCATGAAAGCGGTAATTTAACCCTCCGAAATGTCAATTTTTCCCACAATGAAAACGGTATTTTGACTTGGGATAAATCAGTTAAAATTTTGATTGAAGACAGCATTTTTGAAGGAAACGGTAGAGCAGGCAAAGCGCACGGAATGTATATTGGCGACGCCAAGCAACTGATTGTCCGCCGCACTCGTGTTCTAAATTCAAAGGATCAGGGACACGGTATCAAATCCAGAAGCGAGCACACTTTGATAGAAGATAGCGTTATCGCGTCGCTGGAGGGGGATGACAGTTATCTGATTGATCTGCCCAATGGAGGCAATGCGGTTATTCGTAATAATCTGTTGGTTGAAGGTGCCAACACCGCCAACTGGTTTATATTGGCATATGGCATGGAAAAGCAGCCCTATAAACGTAATGCAATACGGCTGGAAAAGAATGTAATTATCACTGACCGTGAAGGTGGTTCAAAATTTATCAATATACATGCGTCGATGCCTGCGCCGGTTTTGCGCGGCAATGTTATAGTTGGGTCCATCGATTATGAGTGGACCGGCAACAACTTTTTCTTCGATGATCGCAGTGACCTGAATTGGCCAGATGCCCCCGCGTTGCCGGAGATAGATTTAACCGGAAAATAGCTGCAATCAGCGCCTAGTTTGCTCCTGCAATGATGCTATCAGCGTTTCAGCGACTGTTCCGCTCTCCCGCAACCATGCCAGCGTTAGCGCCTTATCGCGTTTAGCAAAGCGTTTGCCGTCACTGCCGGCCAGTAGTTTATGATGACAATATTGCGGTGTGGGCAAATCCAGTAGTTTTTGTAAGACCACGTGAATATGGGTGGCATCAAACAGGTCTTCTCCGCGAATGATATGGGTTACGCCTTGCAGGGCATCGTCCCAAACTACCGACAAATGATAACTGGTCGGCGTATCCTTGCGCGCCAACACAACGTCACCCAATAGTTCGGGCGCCGCGACAATGGTCCCGCGGATCTGGTCCTGCCACGACAGATTTGCACCTGTAATACTCAATGCAGCACCGAGATTCAGTCGCCAGGCATGCGGCTGACCTGCCGCAATTCGGGCAACGGCATCAGTTCGGTCAATGGTGCGGCATGTGCCGGGATAAATCGGGCCTTCTGCTCCGTGCGGTGCGGAAGGCGCACGCTGAATTTCCTTTTGAATATCTTTGCGGGTACAGAAACAGGGATAGGCAACCCCCATATCTTTTAGGGCCTGAAGGGCGGCGGCATAGTCTTCGAAATGTTCGGACTGCCGCCTGACAGGTTCTTCCCATGTCAGTCCAAGCCAGGCCAGGTCCTCAAATATTGCCTCAACAAATTCAGGGCGGCAGCGCCCCTGATCAATGTCTTCGATGCGCAACAGAAACCGGCCACCTCTCGCCTTTGCCTGGTTGAAAGCCGCCAGCGCTGAATAGGCGTGCCCCATATGCAAAAGCCCCGTAGGGCTGGGGGCAAAGCGGGTTATAAATTCATCGGACGGTGTCGGTTTTGTTGGCATATGACTTCTTATTTATCGGTACGTGGGTTTATAGGCTTGGGATTTTTCGGCCGGAGCTGGTGCGACTGAGTTTGGCAAAATTCTTAGCCTATTATGGCGTAGCTAATCCGATTGTAAATGATAGGGCTATGGTTTTCGCTCAATGATCGATAGTTTTGTCAAACATTGAAGGAAGCCCGTTGCGACAAAACGAAAGTATGGTGGCGCGGTAGATGGATGTGAAGCTTCAAGGAAAGCTCTGCGCCGCGCCGAGTTGTACTGACAAGTCACCGCTATATAATGGCTTGTCATACGTTTCTAACACTGTATCTTGATTTTAGAACATGTCGGAGGGGCTTCATAAATTTGAAGTAAACTGAGCCGATAATGAGTATCGGCTCTCCTTTTAAGCGCTCAGGTCAAGTGATCAGGGGGGAAAGATTATGGGTGTTGATTTTGCGCCCAGGTTACAAACGCCAGAAACCTGCCCAGCATTGGTTTTGAATGCTGATTACCGCCCTCTGAGTTATTATCCGCTGAGCATCTGGAATTGGCAAATAGCGTTGAAAGCGGTTTTTCTGGAGCGCGTGGATATTGTGTCGCAGTATGACACCGTTGTGCATTCGCCGTCTATCGAAGTGCAGCTGCCCAGCGTTATCGCGCTTAAAAAGTATATCCGGCAGCCGGAGTATCCAGCCTTTACTCGCTTCAACCTGTTTCTGCGCGATCAGTTTTCCTGCCAATATTGCGGATCGCCGGACGAGCTGACATTTGATCATGTCATCCCTCGCAGTCAGGGTGGGCGGACAAGCTGGACCAATATCACTGCCGCATGTTCGCCGTGCAACCTGAAGAAAGGTGGGCGCACCTCGAAACAATCGTCCATGTATCCGCGCCGGACGCCAAACCGCCCCACCACCCACGAGTTGAATGCCAATGGCCGTTTGTTCCCTCCCAATTATCTGCACGATAGCTGGCGAGACTATTTATACTGGGACGCTGAACTTGAAAGCTGAGGGCTAATTATACAGGGATGCCGAAATTGAAGCATAAACTATTTGGAATTATATCCGCGCTGCTGCTGGCAACAGCTGGGCCAGCGCACGCACAAAGCGACGCTTGCGGCACAAACGGTGTGTCGCTTGATCATGTTATCTGGGCTGTTCCCGATCTTGCGGGTTATGTTGAACGCTTTACCAGGTTGACAAGTATTGAACCTGTTTACGGCGGTGAGCATACCAACGGCGGCACCGCTAATTATCTGGTGTCTTTGGGGCCGTGTACCTATCTGGAGATTGTTGGCCCCAAAAAGGGTGCTTCACTAGCCGATTTGGGGGACCAGGCAAATTCCTACGAGCGTGAACATATAGCAGGGTTTGCTTTTTCTGCGGACCTTGATGCGCCGCCCAAAATGCTGGAGGAACTTAACCTGGGCGAACACCGGACCGGTGGCCGCGTTAAACCGGACGGCAGTACTCTCTCGTGGCAAACCGCTTCCCTTTCTGATCTGAACCTGGGTGAGGACAAATTTCAGTTCGTCATCAACTGGTTGAGCGAGCCTCATCCTGCGGCAACCTCTGCCAAGGGGGCATCTATTATACAATTGACGATTGCGCACCCGGATTCGATCAAGCTGCGCGCTATTGTGGAAGCAAACAATCTGCCCATCGTTCTGCAGCCCGCAGGAAAACCAAATATCTGGTTAACAATAAATACGCCGAACGGGTCGGTTATCCTGCGCTGAATTCATTTGATGCATCCCGCTTCTATATTTGGTATTCAGGCCGCTATACTCGGTTAAGCGGGGATTAGCGGTATGAAGATACTATTGAAAATAAGTGCCAAAATCATCGGCGTTATTTTGGTGTTAATCATCGGCGTCGTGCTGTTTCGGGATCAATTGATAGCGGCGCGCCTCGGTCCGCCCGACACATTCACTGCGACAGAAATTCCGTCCAGGCCCGATTACAACGACCTTGCTGCGTGGGCCTCCCATCCGGACATTGCGGATACCGCTGACCTGACGTTAACTGGCACACCCGCCAATCCTGTGGGTGCGGCGGTGGATGTATTTTATGTGCATCCCACCACCTATTTCGGCCCGGGCCAGTGGAATTCGTCGATGGATCTCACCGAAAATGCTGCTCAAGTCCTGGAGAAGGTGCTGGGCGGCCACGGCACCATATTCAATGATTGCTGCCGGTTTTATGCGCCACGCTACCGGGAAGCCCATATATCAGTTTTCACCAAGCCAACAGACGCGGTGGAGTTGGAAAAAGACAACAGCTTCAAGGCACTTGAGCTTGCCTACGGTGATGTAGAAGCGGCGTTCGATGTTTTTCTGGCAAACCGCGATCCGGCTCGCCCCTTCATCATAGCCGGGCACAGCCAGGGTTCTTTGCATGCATTCAGGCTGATGGAAATGCGCGTTGACCAAACCCCGTTAGAGGACATGTTGATCGCAGCCTATCCTATTGGGTTTTGGTTTTCGGCCGACAAGTTGGAACGCGGTCCCAAGTCGATTGGTTTATGCCAAAACGCGGGCGAAACCGGTTGCTTCGTAACCTATGACACCTTTGGTAATGCGGGTCCCGGCCGCGATGTTACCGGAACGATTAGCCATTGGTACAAAACCGGATGGGAATGGACCAGCGGTGATAAAACGCTTTGTGTAAATCCCATAAGCTGGAGGCCGGACACCGAGCTTGCTGAGAAAATTACCCATAAAGGCGCGATGCCACTTGCAACAACTTTCAACGCGCTGGACCTGCTTTTGAACCGCAATAACGGCGCGACTTACGGCCAGCTTGCTGAGCCAGTGCCGGGGCTTACCTGGGCACAGTGCGATGCAGGCGGTACACTGTTCATTGAAAGCCAATTCAACAATGTGTTTGCGCGCGAAGATGACCGCGAATTGTATCATTCCTCCGATTGGCAACTGTTTTACATGGATATTAAAGCCAATGTGGAAAACCGCATCGCCCAATATATGGTAATAAATCAGCGCGCCGCTGCTGCTGCGGAATAGCGGTGCCAATTGGGCCTGTTGATGATTTGCACTCAATGCGTGTATTATATATACTAAGCTCCAGTTAGGGTAGATTACACAGGGGGAGACTATGCGCAACTTAGTCGTTTGCCTAGATGGCACCTGGAACACGCCGGACCAGAAAGACCAGAACCGACAGGTGCCTAGTAATGTGGTGAAAATGGCTCGCGCTGTGGAGGAAGGCCGTGTAGACCAGCAACTGGAACAGTTGGTTTACTATGACACCGGCGTTGGCACTGGCGGTGCGATAGATAAAATCATCGGCGGCATGTCCGGTCAGGGCATTATGAAAAATATCCTGCAGGCGTACCGTTGGCTGGTGGAAAATTATCAGGCCGATGACAAGATTTATATGTTTGGTTTCAGCCGCGGCGCCTACACGGCGCGCAGCCTCGCCGGTTTGATCGGTGTGTGCGGTATTCCAAAGTCGCCCGACAGTGATGATGCGATGAACAAGCTGATCAATGAGGCGAAAACAGCCTACCGAACCAAAGATGAAGCCAAACGGACTAAACTCGCCGATGCTTTCAAATCAGCATTCCAGTCCGCGCCGGGTAAAGTCCATTTCATAGGTGTTTGGGACACGGTAGGGGCGCTGGGTGTGCCAACGACGGGGCTATTCGGCTGGTGGACCAGAAGGCGCAGCGGTTTTCACGATGTTACGCTGGGCAAGCATATAAGCCATGCCTGTCATGCTGTTGCAATCAATGAGCGCCGTGGACCTTTCAAGCCAACTCTCTGGAGCCCTGAGAGCCTTGCTGAACACCAGACACTGGTACAGGCTTGGTTCCCGGGTGTGCATTCAAATGTTGGCGGTGGGTATGCCGACAGCGGCTTGTCTGATCGAGCGCTTATGTGGATGATTGATGTCGCTCAAGCCCGACAGCTGAGTTTCGACCAAAACTATATCGACAACCGCATCGACACAAACTGGTTTGGGGAGTTGCGAGACTCGATGGAGTTCTATTACAAGGTACTGGTCGGTAATTTGCCCGCTGATCGCATCATTGGTCTAACACACTCACAATCAGAATTTTTGCATTTTTCTGCGCCGGGACGATGGGACCATAGTAGTGCACCGGAGAAAGCACCACCAAACTATGTAGATGCAGCGGCTATACCTGTTCCTGTAATTAGGTAGTAATGGAGACCATCATTCCGTTTCTGTGCATTAGCTAAACCCGTTTGGAAATCCAGATGGCGGCGCGGCAACCGGCTTTGATGGTCGCGGATAAAACCGGGTAACCAACGGCCTCTTCGGCGCCGTTTTCTTCGGCGATGCGTTTGTGTTCCACTTCCTCGGCCTGGAAGGTTTCAATCACATCTTCCAGCTCCGGGTCCTGGCCTTTCAGCTTTACCCGTTGGCTTTGATAGTGCTCGTCGATAACTTCTTCCACCGCCTGCGTGCAGGCCATGGCGGCCTTTTCGCCCATCAATGCGGTGGTGGCACCCAGCGCGAATCCTGCGATATTCCATAAGGGGGCCATGATGGTGGGGCGTACGTTACGCTCGTTGATAATCTGGTCAAATTTGGCCAGATGTACCTTTTCCTGTTCCTGCATATGGCGAAACAGCGCGGCCTTGGGGTGATTTTCACCGAAAACGGCACGCTGGCCACCATAAATACGCACCGCGGCAAATTCGCCGGCATGATCCACCCGAACCATGCGCTCGGTCTCTGCCGTGCGGGACCGGTCACCCGGTAGAGGGTGCTCAGGTAGCGGCTGTTGGCTTGCTTTGCTTTTGTTTGCGGGCATGGTGGACCTATGGGTTAACGGTTTCGCGACTTAGCTGTTTTTAAAACGACGCAGGCAAAATACGGTCATTGCTGTTGCCAGAAGGAAGTTATAACCCGCCATGGAGATACCAAACAAGGACCATGCTATTTCGTCGCACCGGATCAGCGGAGCATCCATGATTGCCGCAAGAGCATCATTTACGCTGTCGGTCACGCCGACCAAGCCAGAGCAAGTGGTAACGCCCTCCCACCAGCGCTGTTCTACGCCTGCATGAAACCCGGCAAGCCCGGCGTCCACGGCAAACAAAAGCGCCAGCAATAGCAGCGTTGGCTTGCGTGGTATTGTCGGCGCAGCTGTGGCTATCAGCGCAACCGCCATGATCACCATATAGGGATAGCGCTGCCACCAGCACATTTCGCACGGCGGGTACCCGGCCAGCTGGAAGCCAAACGCGCTCGCGAGGATGACGGTCGCAGCAACACCGGCAAACAAAACCGGGTCGCGCTGGGGTATGGATAGTAACGGTGAACTCATAATAAGTGCCCTATATATATTTAATCACAACAAACCCGGCTATGCCCAGTATCATCATGGCACTGGTAACCAGACCCAGTCGTTTTTCGATAAAGTCTTTGATTGGATCGCCGAATTTCCATAAAAGCGCCGCCACCAGATAAAAGCGCCCGCCGCGCGCCGGGATTGAGGTTAGCACAAACAACAAGGGATTCATGGAAACCGCGCCTGCGGTAATGGTAATCAGCTTGAACGGAATGGGGGTAAAGCCCGCAATCAGCACAAACAATATGCCCCATTCAGCGAAGGTATCTTTCAGCGTGATAAACTGTTCCTGGTAGCCGTAAAACGCGATGATTGGCTTGCCGATAACCTCGTAAAAAAACGCACCGATGGCATAGCCTGCAATGCCGCCCAGCACCGATGCAATCAGACAAATGGTTGCCAGCCGCCATGCCTTCAGCCGGTTGGCGAGAATCATCGGGATCAGCATCAGGTCTATGGGCAGCGGGAAAAAGCTGGATTCGGCAAACGATATACCAGCCAGCCATTTTTCACTTGCGGGGCTTTGGGCTTTACTGAGCGTCCAGTCGTACAGGCGTTGTATCACGGGCGGTTAATCCTAATTTATTGAAATAATCCATAGCAACCGGCGGGGGCGAACACAATCAAACAGTGGTTTATTATTGGGCTTACCGCAGCCTTGCGAATGTGCGCTTGACGCGCTGGAAAAGCTGACTATGATGCGCCGCCGTACTACCATACAATCCTCGGCAGGCCCCTGTGGCGGAACTGGTAGACGCGCGGGATTCAAAATCCCGTTCCCTTATGGGAGTGTCGGTTCGATTCCGACCGGGGGCACCATTTTACAATTTTGACCGTTAAAAGACCCTAATACCTTGAAAGGTATAGAGGTTTTTGGTGTTCTATATCCTGTTTCACGGCAGTATAGAAGTGGCTCTGTAAACGCTAGTTTTAGCACCATTCTCTTGAGATTAAACTTGCCCGAAGTCCATATGCCATGCGGATTTGCGAGAAACTTGAGTGCGTGTTCTGGCATGCCGTCAAAATCAGGCTGTGGCTGGTGTGTTTTTGAAGCATTTTCCGCTAATACCAGCTTCTTTCGCTCACATTCATCAATGCGTTTCTCATATGCTGCTATCACGCGGGCATTGGTCGCTTCAAGTGTGCGGTCCACCAGTTGATCAATCTGTTTTTCAATGTCCAGAATGTCCGCCTTGATAATTTTGGCGTGAGCGATTGTTTGTTCAACTTTGGTGTTCCAGTAATCCCTGAACATGGCGGTGGCGACTTTAAACAGTCCTTCCGTCGGCTGTAGGGTTTTGAGTAACTTTTCAAAGTCTCCTTCAATATCAGCGCGGCGGATAGATTTACCGTACATATCGCAGCTTTTGGTGTGGCACACATAATAGGGATGTTTTTGTTTTTTGCCTTTGGACCAGCCGCTTCGCAGTGGCCTTTCACAGCAAGCGCAAGCAACAGCGCCGCGCAGTGGAAATCTGCTCGTATATCCTTGCGTGCCGGAGCGTATACGCCGCCCTTAAGCCTCTGCTGTATAGCTTCAAAGGTCGCTTTGCTGATTAAACCTTCATGCTTGGTATCGCGTATGGCTATGCGATAATGCCAAATGAGGCTAAGCATTCAGTTTAAGCACTTGTGTGCATTCTGGACTTTTTCATTTGATTACCGCAGGTTTGCATGGAGCACCAACGGCGATTTTTGGGCCGCGATTCGTCAACAAATATGCCTCTGCATGTTGGTTTTTCACACATCTTTACATGAACAGAGAGCGGGCCTGTTGCTAAATCGATAAAATCACGGGCAAGCATTGAAAGTACTGATCGAAGCCCTGTTGTTTTCCAAATAATGCCATGCCCATCTTTGGTAAATTGTGGTGCTGGCGGCGGAACGGCGGCTACCAGATTAATTTCCTTAAGGTCTCTTTTTTCAAAGTCATGCCCCGCTGCCAATGCTTCACCTGCATGCTGGATGGCTTCTCTAACCCGTTTAGTCATCCCTAACTCGTCTTCACTGAATTCGAGAGAAAAATCTGAGAAGCCTAATTTAATTAACCAGCGTGCTAAATCATCCGGTGTTTTCAATCTCTCGTAAGGTATTTTGCCGCGATCTCCAAGGGTGGCCGGGAGTGTGAAACAGAATCTCACATCTTTAATTCTAAAGTCTTTTTTGGTGAGGCGCGTTCGCATATTCCTGCTCCGGTTAATAGAACCAGTTTAACTGGTTGACAATATTAATCCAAGGAAATACGTTAGAACCAATTAAACTGGTTCAAATATAATATAACAACGACTGAGGAGGAGCAAAAAATATGAGGCTTTTAAGTGATAAAATTGCATTAATTACAGGTGCGGGAGCGGGAATTGGTCGCGCATCTGCGCTGAGCTTTTCTCAAGAAGGGGCAAAAATCGCCATTTTTAGCCGCACCAAGCAGGCTGTCGAGGAAACGGCTGACATGATCAGAGACATCGGCGGCGATGTTGTGGTGATCGTGGGTGATGTAACCAATGCCCAGGATATAAAGCGTGGTGTATCCACCGTTATGGATACATACGGACGCCTTGATTGCGCATTCAATAATGCAGGTACGGAAGGCCAGTTTGCATCTTTGGCCACACTTGATGAGGCAGTTTATGATGACACGCTTTCAATAAACCTCAAAGGTGTATGGCTTTCGATGAAGCATCAGATTCCGGCATTACTTGAAAACGGAGGTGGTGCGATTGTGAATATGTCATCCAATATTTCTACAATTGGTATGCCCGGTACCAGTCTTTATACGGCAAGCAAAGCTGGAGTTGATGGCCTTACCCGCTGCGGCGCAATGGACTATGCAGGACAAAATATTCGTATTAATGCGGTGGCGCCGGGCGGTGTTGAGAATACGGCCATGACTACACGTTTATGGACCGAGGAACAGCAGCAAGCAAACCGCGCTGGCAGCCCAACAGGGCGTTTATCTACTCCCGAAGATGTTGCTGAAGCTGCAATGTGGCTTTGTTCGGATAGAGCAAAGCATATTAATGGCCAAATATTAAATATCGATGGCGGGTTTGTTCCGCGCTAGGAGAGAAAAATGAATTCGATCAGTATGATTGTCGTCAATTGGGTCAAATCAGGTCTAGAGTCTGAATATCGACGGGCTGCAGAACCTGTTCTTGATGCAATGCGCTATGAAACGACGTTTATTAATACGGTTCTCCATCAAGACACCGAAAACCCAACGCGCTTTATGCTATATGAAACATGGGCTGATCGGAGTGAATTCTTTGAGGTGCAAATGAAAAAACCATATCGTTCGGAATATGAGCGCATATTACCCAGTCTGTTAAGAGCGCCGCGCGAAATTACCTATTTTGAACCACTGCGCGCCGATTTTAATTTTATGTATAACGGTAGGGGTGGGTAAATGGGTGTTTGAGACCGTGTAGGCGTTGAGGTCGCTGCGGCAGTACCTGACAGCACGACCGAGCTTGATGAAAGCTGGTCCGATGCCATACCCCGCCATTTGTTGAGGGTGGAGACAGCGAGCCCGAGATGCCGGGCTGCCTTGGTTGTTGTCAGCATATCGGTGCTGACTTCCCTATCGTCGCCGATCTGGTGTTTGATGTTAGGAGGGGTAATCATGATTGTCCTCCCTGCCGTTGGAGGTGAGATGGGACGATCATCCTTCGAGCTGGCCTTAGCCACATTGACCGTTACAGCATTGCCAAGCGCTTTGTATCGCTGGGTGTCGGAAACGCCTTCAGTCCAGCTATCGGGGATGGAAGTTATCAAGTCTGCAAGTAATTTATATTGCCTTTAATACCTTCTCGAGACCCAGTTATTTGAGGTTAAAGCTGGAGTGTTCTGTCATATGCCCGCATAAAATTGGCTGACGGTAAAACCGCCAGCCAATTTTTATTTCCATCCAAACCTAGACGGATCTACATAGAGGCAATTTAGAAGTTGTATGTAAGTTCCACACCAAACCTGCGCAGAGCACCCGGGTTAACAAACACACCGCCAAACTCAGGAGCGTTAATCACTTCTTCAAGGTGAATGTTATTGGTCAGATTTTTGGCAAAAGCCATAACTGACCAGTTGTCGCCCTGGAAACCCGCACGCATGTTAAGCGTACCGAAGGCATTTCGTTGAGTTTTGCTAAGATCAGCCGGAGCACCAAAAGCAGTTGGTACGGTATTGTTTTGAACCGTATGGAACCACATTGGGCCAACAATCACATAGTCGGCACGGGTGAAAAACTCAACTTCGTCTGAAATGTGGAGTGTGTAATCGGCACCAAAGTTCAGATTGTAATCAGCCGTGTTTGGTGATTTGTTACCAACCGTATTTGGACGAGCCTGATTCTCTTTGATCTCACTATCAATGACACTTGCACCAGCAAACAGATTAATATCTTTGGTTGCCTTAACAGACATGCCCAACTCAAGACCCTTGATTTTAACGTCGTCAATGTTCGAAACAACGCGCAACAAGCCAAAGCTCCCCACAAAGAACTCAAAGAACTGCATATCGGTGGTGTTAGTGATGTAACCAGCGCCGTCCAATGTCATCCGGCCACCAAACAAACGGCTCTTGAAACCAATTTCAAATGAACTGGACTTTTCTTTGCGATAAAGATCGTCGATTGTAACATTGGCGTTAAGGGCATCATTGAAGAACAAGTCTACAGTCGCCTTACTGCCCTGGTTGTTAAAGCCACCACTTTTAAAGCCTACGCCCCAGCTGGTAAACAATGTGGTATTGTCGGCAATGTCCCATGTCAAAGAAAGTTTAGGCTGGATCTGCTCGAAAGTTGCCTGTTGTGAGGGAACCGTGCCTGATGGGTTGACCGAAGGATCAAGACCCGGGTTCAGAGGCGCACCACCATCAAAGGAAAAATTGCCATCAAAATCCACAAATTGTGAAACAGCATCCAGTGGCACCAAGCTCCTTACTTTGCGGTTTTCGTTATCATAACGCAACGCAAATGATGCTTCCACTTTGTCATTTAGATCATATTCCAACTGACCAAAAACAGCGAAAACTTCACTATCAAACTGGTCATGAACAAGCTGCTCAGTCGGGTTTGTAGACCCGATTGGGTTGAACAGATTTGGCGTGATACCAAAACCAGTGTCTATACCAAGGTTGATACCAACCTCGCGTTCAAGCTTCAGATAATATGTGCCCACAAGCCAGCGCAAATCCTGGCCATCATTCGACGCCAGGCGAATCTCGAAGCTTACATCTTCCTGATTGCGCACTTGATACTGGGTGCCATCACAGGTGGTTGGTGTGTATGGGCCAAGAAAAGAGCCGTTAGGCACGGCGAAAACACTGTCGGGCACTTCGCCAAGCACCTGTGGGCTTGGCAGCGTGACGCCTTCAGCATTCAATGCCGCCGTAGTGGCCCGGCAAGTGGGCTCGCTGTTAAAGAAGCCAAACGCGCCACTGGTTCCATCGGCACCAAAATCCTGGTTGATATCACTGTATAGTGCCCATGCTGTCAAACTACCCCACTCAAAATCATGTTCGATTTTAGCGGACAGTTCAATCGCACGCTGATTATTGAAGGGATCAATATTCGGCTGGAAAACATACTCGTGATCATTCACGTCTTCAAAAAGGTCGGGGTTATTCAGAACCTCTGCGAAAAACGGCAGATTAAAAACCGGGTTAAAAGTGATCGAGGCCGCTTCCACTTCACCGTATCTGGCTTTCAGATCAATAAATGTGTTTTCACCAGCCTGAATAGCCAAACGCCCATTCACATTGAAGTTTTCAAAATCATCCACCGTAGCGCTGTTATCTGTAAAGCTGTTGCGGTAATATCCGTCTGACGTACGATAGTTTGCGTGCAGACGGTAGGACACTTTATCTTCGATAATCGGGCCGCCAACGGTGCCTGAAACGAAATAGCTTGAATCTTCAGCCGCGGAAACTTTTGTAGACATCTCAAAATCGTTGCCGGGACGGCGCGTCGAAACAATGATGGCACCCGCTGCGGCATTTCGACCATAAAGAGCACCTTGAGGGCCCTTAAGAATTTCAATCTGCCGCAAATCACTGAATTCACGGTTCAGGGCAGATGGATTAGACATCAAGATACCGTCCACGATAAAACCAAAGCTGGCCTCAGCATCACGTGCACTATTGATACCGCGAATATTCACCTGGGTATCACCAACTTCAATGGCATTCACAAATGTAACGCCGGGCGTCAACGCGATGAAATCCTCGGCGCGTTCAATCCCCGCTGCTTTAATCGTAGCGGATGTAAGAACCGTTACACTGGCCGGTACATCCTGAAATCTTTCTTCACGACGGCGAGCAACCACCACAATTTCGTCTAAGGCAATGTCATCTTTCGACGAAGCCTCCTGTGCAGCCGCTACAGAAGCGGCAGGAACCAAAGCCGTAGCTGTAAGTCCAAGAGCGGTTGATAACTTTAATATCACCGAGCGTTTCATTTTATTCCCCTAGTTATTGTAAATTTCAAGTGTCAGCCATTGATGGTTATCATTTGTCACCGTACTTAAGTTTTGCACCGTATAGCCGAGCTTTCCTTTATTTTTGTATACAATTACATCATCGCCATGCCTTAATCAAGTGTTTTTTACAAGGTTGTATCTCTGTAAATTAGCGGGCTAGACATCTCTTGTCCTATTCGAGCGCCTTCTTCTTAAATATCACCTAGAAAGAATTATACTTCCCCGTCTCCATGACCAGCGCCGTTATTGAGCCGCATATAGACCTCTTATACTGAACCAACAGCGTTGCGCCGTGAGCGGTTCCGTTCTTAAGGCGGCTTTTTACTATCAAAAACACCAATATCGAGTGAAATTTTCCAGGTAACGGGCGTATTTTTTGTATACATGAGAATTGAAGGAACGTATGTTGAGTAATGAAAGCAAAATGGATTTATCAGCTTACTACTCATTCACACGTTTTGTTTCATTGTCGGTCAACAGGAGGGAAAAATGACACAATCTGTCAAAGACAATTATAAAAATGTATGGGGCAATAAAATTGGCTTTGGGAACAAGCCGGCATTGTTAGTTATCGATTTTTTAAAGGGCTACACGACGGAAGGGGCTCCGCTTTTTGCACCCGGTGTTATTGATGCCGTTCGCGAAAGCCAGCCCCTGATCGCGGCCGCAAGGAAATGCGGCATTCCCGTTATTCACACGAATGTTCGTTACCACCCCAGCTCCTTCGCCGATGGCGGCATGTGGATAAAAAAAGCCCCTGTCTTGGAGTGTCTGGTTGAGGGTAATGAACTTGCTAACTTCTGCGATGAGGTTCTGCCACTCGAATCTGAACTCATTGTAACCAAGCAGTACGCATCCGCCTTTTTTGGCACAAGTTTGGTAGCCACTCTAAATGCCCTCAACGTTGATACCGTGTTAATGGCAGGGTGCACGACAAGCGGCTGCATCCGCGCAACGGCTGTAGACACAGTTCAATATGGATTCCGGCCAATCATTGTCGAGGAATGCGTGGGCGACCGCCATCCTGACCCCCACAACGCCAACCTGTTTGATATTGGCAACAAATATGGGGATATCGTCCCTCGGCAGGAAGTGATCGAATATCTGGAAAAAATAACGGAGTGATGCCAGCAACCGCATTATCAACAAGCAAATCACATCGTAAACTTTATGAAGGAAAGGTGTTCTAAATGACAAAACTGACTCAAACAAGAAATTATGATTATGTTCCAATCATTGACCGCCCACCACTTATGCTGCCCAAAGGTGCGCGTGTAGCAGTCGTCCCTTATATCAATATCGAACATTTTCCTGAAAACATCGCTGGCACAGCTATCATTCCGGGAACCCAACAGTTTGAGCCCGATCCACTGAATTATGGCTGGCGCGATTACGGCAATCGTGTGGGGCTGTGGCGCATGATGGACATCATGGACAAGTGCGGCATGCGCGGCACGGTTTGCCTGAACTCGGACATCATTCGTGAATACCCTCGCATCATTGAAGAGGGCGAGAAGCGCAACTGGGCTTGGATTGGACACGGCATCAACAACGCACCTGCCAACTTCCTGAGCGGTATTGACGAGGAAAAAGAGCGGGAAGTTATTGGCACCGTACTAGACGAAATGGAAAAAGCCTTGGGTCGCAAGACCAAAGGGTGGCTTAGCCCGTTCCTGACGCATACATATAATACTCCTAATATTCTCGCTGATATGGGTGTTGAATATCTTTGTGACTTCACCGCAGATGATCATCCATTCCCGTTCAACACCAAGACCAACAGCCTGATTTCGGTGCCTTACACCGTTGAGCTGAACGATATTCCCGCCTTCATGAATGTGGGCATGAGCTCAGCCGATTTTGGTGACATGATCATTGATCAATTTGACATGCTGTATGAAGAAGGCGCCACGAATGGCCGAATTATGCCAATCTGTCTGCACACATTCTTCGTGGGCCAACCCAACAAGGCCCTTCATCTGAGAAGGGCGTTTGAACATATTGCCGGGCATTCTGATGTTTGGATGGCCACCGGTGATGAAGTGAACGACTGGTACCGGGAAAACCATATGTAAGACGCGGAAAAGTGTTAATCTGTTCTATAACGCCGCCCTGCCTGTGCAGGGCGGCGTTAGTTTTTGGGCATCAACTGGCGAGACGAAACAACCGAAGCCACCAGTATGATCGCACCACCCATAAAGCTGATCCAATCAAATTGATCCTGAAACAACACCGCACCCAGGGCGGCTGCAAAAATCAAACGTATAAAGTCAAACGGTAGCAGCATACTCATGTCTGCTCGTGAAAGCGCCTGTGTCATACTCAGGTGTGCAATGACCGACAGCAAGCTCATCAGTAACACCATCATCCATTGCAGCACGCCAGAAGGCCATTGCCAATAAGCCAATGCAAGTGTCAAGCTAATTGGCAGCGGGATTAGATAACCATATATGGTAACAAGCTTTGGGCTTTCCTTATGAGTGAGAATTTTCATGCACGTGAGTGTGCCAGCAAAGCAAAGGGCCGCACCAAGCGAAGCGAGGACGCCGATATTAAAAGTTTGAAAACCTGGCCGCAAAAGAACCATCGCCCCAATAAAAGCGATGAAAACAGCTGCTATTTGCTTAAGCGTCAAGTGGTCTCTCAGAAAAAATAGCGCCAACATAAGAGCAAAAATAGGCGTCAAATAACTATAAGCAACAGCATCGGCCAAGGGTATATGACTTAGGGCAAAAAAAGTAAGGCTGACTGTTGTGATGCTCAAAATCCCACGGAGTAAATTCAAAGGCAGTTGTTTCGTCTGCAAGGAACGCACGCCACTTTTAAGGAAAAGCGGTAAAATCATCAACGCCCCGAAAAGTGTTCGGATAAACACCAACATCAGAGGGTGGAAATCCTGAGACAAGCTTCTGACGCTGGCCCACAGCCCCGCATAAGAAAGCGCGTAAAGTAGGATGAAAAAAACAGCGTGTGGTGTTAATTTATTTTGAATATTCATAGAAGCTGTTTTCTAGGCACCGAAAAGAGCTTAAAGTTTTCTCGAAGTTTTTCAAATCCAGTATATCCATCACCCACCCTGTACCCGACCATGGGATCAATCAAAGGATTGCCACGGCAAGTGCTGTAGACGTTCTTCCTGATACGCTTTTATATTATCCACTGATTGTAGTGTCAGTGAAATTTCATCAAGGCCTTGAAGTAAATAATCCTTGCGAGCCAAGGGGATATCAAAGGATATGACACGCCCCTCATCTGTCGTGATTTCTTGCTTTTCAAGGTTAACCGCCATTTCCAGTCCAGCCACAGCGGCGCACATCAGCTCATTAACGAGGTCTTCAGGGAGGGTGACTGTTAAAATGCCATTCTTATAACAGTTGGACGCAAAAATATCAGCGAAGCTGGTGCCTATGAGAACCTTGTAACCCGCCTCCCGCAAAGCCCAAACCGCATGCTCACGGCTGGACCCGCAGCCAAAATTTGGGCCAGTCAAAAGAATGGCGCTGTTCGCATACAGCGGTTGATGAAAAACCGAACTTTTAATGGGGCTACCATCTTCATGAAAACGCAACGTATAGAGTAAACCCTCACCAATGCCTGTGGTTTTGATGGTTTTAAGATAGCGCGACGGCACTATCAGGTCAGTATCTACATTGGCTTGCTGGAAAGGCGTAGCGATACTCGAGACGTTTTTAAACGGCTCCATTTTTATTCTCCCAACTCTTTAACATCAATTAAATGGCCTGCAACGGCGGCAGCGGCTGCCAGGGCGGGGCTTAAAAGATGGGTGCGCGCGCCAGGACCCTGACGGCCTTCAAAATTTCGGTTTGATGTGGAAGCACAGCGTTCTTCTGGACCGACCCTATCAGGGTTCATGCCCAAACACATGGAGCAACCCGGCTCTCGCCATTCAAAACCCGCATCCGTGAAAATCACGTCCAGCCCTTCGTCTTCGGCCTGCTTCTTTACAAGCCCTGACCCGGGAACCGCCAGCGCCTGAACGATTGTTGAAGATATTTTCCGGCCTTTAAGAACCTTTGCCGCTGCCCGCATGTCTTCTATTCGCGCATTGGTGCAAGAGCCAATGAAAACGCGGTCAAGTGTAGCATCCGACAATTTCTGTCCCGCTTTCAGTCCCATATATTCAAGAGCCTTCAGCGCCGCATCTTTTTTAACGATATCGTCAAAGTCATACGGGTTAGGAACACGGCCCGTAACCGGAATAACTTGTTCAGGGCTAGTTCCCCACGTCGCCATCGCGACAATTTCACTCGCATCAAGGGTTATTTCTTTATCAAAAACCGCTTCACAATCCGATTTAAAATATCCCCAATAGGCTAACGCCGCATCCCACTTTTTCGCATCAGGAGCAGAGGGGCGACCCTTGAGGTAGGCGAAGGTTTTGTTATCCGGCGCGATCATGCCAGCCCGCGCGCCCGCCTCAATAGACATATTACACAGTGTCATCCGCCCTTCCATCGAAAGCGCAGATATGGTCTCACCACAATATTCAATGACGTAGCCGGTGCCACCTCCAGCGCCAATTTTCCCGATGATCGCTAAGGCTATATCCTTGGCCGAAAGATGGTCGGGAAGCGTGCCGTTGACCGTCACCTTCATATTCTTGGATTTGTGTAGAACCAATGTTTGTGTGGCCAGCGTATGGGCTACTTCTGAAGTTCCGATACCAAAGGCCAGCGCACCAAACGCCCCGTGCGTGGAAGTGTGGCTGTCGCCGCACACGATTGTCATCCCGGGTTGCGTTATGCCTTGCTCTGGACCAACCACATGAACGATGCCGTTGCGCACATCATCAAGATCGAAAAGCGTGATATTGTTTGCGCGTGCGTTTGATTTCAACACATCAATCTGCTGCTTTGACAAAGCATCCTTGATGGGAAGCTCGCGAGCCGTGGTTGGCACATTATGGTCAGGCACTGCCAAAGTGGACCCTGGGCTAAAAACCGGCAACCCTCTCGCTGATAACATGTCAAAAGCCTGCGGGCTGGTAACATCATGAATAAAATGTTGATCAATATAGATGATGCTCCCGCCGCTTGCATGCATGTCAACAACGTGCTGTTGCCAGATCTTATCGTATAATGTTGCAGGTTGGGGTTTAGCGTTTGTCGTTAGAGGCATGAATTTCACCTTGTAATTTACAGCATAACTTGCGGAGTTCTCAATTTTCTGGCTCAAAGCAGGGCTTTGCAAGTGCCATATAATACGTGTTTATCTTTGCTGAATTTAGGTGCGCTTATACGCAGGAGTCAGCTTTATCACCCTGTGGGAAACCACCAGCCTTGCTGACCATCGCAGGAGTTGGACGGCCAAGAATTGGCTCGATGCTCGAAGATAGGGCTATAATTTTATCAAGCGACACACCTGTCTCAATGCCAGACCTTTCCAGCATATAAAGCAAGTCTTCCGTGCCAATATTACCTGTAGCGTTTGGCGCAAACGGGCAACCACCCAAAGCACCAACAGACGAATCCAAAATTCTCACGCCCGCCTGGTAAGCCGCCCATGCATTGGCAATGCCTGTGTTTCGGGTGTTATGCAAATGCGCCCTAAAGGTTACATCAGGCAAAGTTTCTCGAAGCGAGGAAAACAAATCAAACACCTGACTAGGTGTACCAACGCCAATTGTATCAGCAAGTGCAATTTCACTCGGCCCCGTTTCAGCTAGAGACTTCACCATGTCAATCACCGTGCTAGGGTCAACTTCGCCTTCAAAAGGGCACCCGAAAGACGCCGCTATGGTTACTTGCGCAGCCACCCCGTCACTTGCCGCCAATTTGATAATGTCTTTTGCTACATCAACTGATTCTTCGCGTGTCTGGCCCTGGTTCTTACTCGCAAATGTATCGGATGCCACAACAACACAACCAACCTCGTCAATTCCGCGCTGACCACCTTCCCGGCATGCCAAGCCCCGAAAATATCCTCGTTTATTAAGAACCAGTCCAATATAGGTGACGTCACTTCGGTCAGGCAGCGCTGCAATCACGGCCTCCGCGTCTGCCATTTGTGGCACGCGCTTCGGGTGAACAAAGCTCGCCACCTCAAGGCGACGTATCCCAGCATCAATGGCACCCTCAATCAAATGCACCTTCTGGTCGGTTGAGAAAAAAGCTTTCTCATTCTGC
>JAJFIU010000137.1 GCA_021774695.1 Alphaproteobacteria bacterium
AAATTTCGACAGCTGCAACCGCTTGATTGCAAATTGCTAAATTTTCATGTTAGGGCGCCACTTTTATATTAATTCAAAGCCTGGCTGAGCCAGTTTTGGGCGCATTTTATCGCGCTTACCACTTGCATTGGCCGCAAATAAAGTGTTGTTTGAGCGCCAGCCAGCTTTATAGCGTGTTTCACCTCATCAACATGAGAATTCATGATATTGGTAACTATGGAAGCCAATCAAAAATATCGAGAGAAAAATGACTACACAAATCGTTACTGTTTCAGCAGAAGAACACAAGAATTTGAAGATCAAGACCGATGTTGGAATCTCCTTTTCGGAGAATATGCACATCATTCCTTTAGTTGTTTCAGAGTTTGCCGATGCCGCGGCAAATTTCCCGATAGTGTTCCTTAAAGATGAAAATGCTGACCGGCTTCGAGTTGCTGCGATGTTAGGAATTGAAGTAGAGAAAAATCTATTCTTCGAAGATGGTGCATGGCAGGGCACACACGTACCTTTGAATATTGGGCGCGTACCATTTTCCTTTGCGCCTATTGGCGACGGTAAAACCTTGGGTGCTGCGATTGACCTTAATCACCCTTTGGTTAGCGAAGAAGAGGGAACGCCGCTATTCGATGAAAAGGGCGAACCAACGGACTATTATAAATGGGTTAATGGTTTTCTGGGTAATTTGTTCCAAGGCGAGATGATTACCCAGAAATTTACCGAAGCATTGGTCAAGCATGATGTGCTGCGCGAATTTCACCTGCAGATTGAAGACGAGTCTGGCAGAAAAAGCGAATTGGTCGGCTTGTTCACCCCAGCGGCAAATTTGGTGCAAGAGTTGAGTGATGAGGCAACTCTTGAGCTGAATAACGAAGGTTATCTTGCCGCAATTCATATAGCCATCCAGTCGATGTCTCAAATTAAGCGTTTGGTTCAATTGAGCAACAAACGGGATGGCACTAAAATTCGTGGGGTCAATATCAAGATGATGGGCGAAGAAAAGCCAATCGTTCAATAGACGGCCGCGATGAGGGAAAATAAATGCATATTGGCGATTGATCAGGGCACGACAAGTAGTCGCGCTATTGTATTTGATCAGAAGGGCGCAATCATTGCGTCCAGCCAATATGAGTTTACCCAGTTTTTCCCGGACGATGGCTGGGTAGAACATGACCCCGAGGAAATTTGGCAAACAACGCTTCGTGCTATGAAGGATGTTTTGGCTTCACCGGACCTGAAAGGGCGAAATGTTGTCGGCATTGGCATTACCAACCAACGGGAAACCAGTGTTGTGTGGGAACGCGCAACAGGAAAGCCCATTTACAATGCGATTGTTTGGCAAGACAGGCGAACGGCGCAAGTCTGCCGCGATCTAGACGCAGATGGCCATTTGGAGCAGGTGCAGTTGAAAACGGGGTTGTTGCTAGACCCGTATTTTTCAGCAACAAAAGTTGCCTGGATTTTGGACAATGTGTCCGGAGCCCGCGCCGCCGCGACAGCAGGAGACCTTGCTTTTGGAACCATTGATACTTTCCTTATTTGGCGGTTAACCGGCGGCGAAACTCATGCAACCGATGCTACGAATGCCAGTAGAACTAGCCTTTTTAATATAGAAAAACAGTGCTGGGACAATGAATTATTAGACTTATTCAATGTGCCACATTCAGTATTGCCTGACGTGCGTGACTGCGCTGATGATTACGGAATAACTGAACCAGGTCTTTTGGGAAGTTCAATACCAATATTGGGTGTCGCAGGTGACCAGCAAGCTGCGGCAATCGGCCAATGTTGTTTTCGCGAAGGCGCCGTGAAAAGCACCTATGGTACTGGCTGTTTTGCGCTCGTGAACACTGGCAACAACATTGTTCGCTCAAGCAACCGACTTCTGACAACTGTGGCCTACCGGCTGAACGGTCAGGTTAGCTATGCCTTGGAGGGCTCTATTTTTATCGCAGGTGCCGCTGTTCAGTGGCTGCGGGACGGCATAGGCATCATAGAGGACGCTACGCAGACTGGCTCGCAGGCACGTGCCGCTGACCCAAACGACGGCGTTGTTATGGTGCCGGCGTTCACGGGGCTGGGAGCTCCGCATTGGAATCCGGAAGCGAGAGCAGCTATCCTTGGGATGACGCGCGCCACTGGAAGAGAAGAGCTTGTTAGGGCGACACTCGAGTCTGTTTGTTTTCAAACCCACGACCTCTTGGAGGCAATGCGTCAGGACGGTGTTGCTATTAGCCAGCTAAAAGTTGATGGCGGCATGGTTGCTAACAACTGGATGAGCCAATTTCTTGCTGATTTGCTTGATTTGCCGGTAGACCGCCCGAAAGTGATGGAGACGACCGCACTGGGTGTCGCGTATTTGGCCGGCTTGCAGGCCGGAATATATTCATCGCTGGCCGACGTTGAGGAAAATTGGAGTCTGGATAGTCGGTTCGAGCCTCGTTCAATTGATAGGAAGAAAATGCTATCGCGCTGGTACCGGGCAATTGAGAGTGTCCGAGCGTTTGCCAGCCTAGATGGCTAGATGGGTTATTATAATCGTCCGCCATCATACCCGGTAATCTGCATATCAAGCGTAACATGGCCCGATAGATTTTTGCGGCTAACGGCACGCATAATCTCAGCAATTTTTTTATATAACTCCGCGCGGCGTGAACCCGGGCGCCAGGCTAGGACAACGCCTCGTGCGAAAGAAGGGCCGACAAAATTCATTGATTTGACGTCTTGTCTGGACGTGATTTCAGACTTGACATACAAGGCCGGGAGAAATGCGATGCCTAGGCCTGTCCCAATCATATGTCGAAGGGTGTCAAGACTGGTGCCTTCATAATCACGCAGCAAACGCGCACTGAATTGAGCCGCAATGGTTTGCATCAAATCAAAAAGTCTGTGTTTCTCTTCTATCGCCAAAAGGCTTTCGCCTTTCAAGTCGGCCGGTTGGACCTCGTCTTGCTGTGCAAACGCATGGTCTGGTGCACAGACAAGAACCAATGGTTCGTTAAAAAGGGGTTCGACGCTCAAATTTGGAATTTCCATTGGCAAAGTGGTGACGATGAAATCATATTCTCCGTGAAGCAAGCCTACTTCAAGGTCTCTTGGGGCATTTTCCCGCACAAACATCTTGAGATCAGGAAATGAGCTGTGAATAGTTGGGACAACCTCCGGGAGGAAATAGGGGCCCAATGTTGGCGGTACGCCCAGTCGGTATGTGCCAATCAAACTCCCGTCTGCCTCATCTGCAAGTCGTCTGATTGACGCAACTTGATCCAAAATTGTCTCAATAAACGGCACGAATGAGCGACCAGCCGGCGTAAGCTGAGCACCTTGTCGAGACCGCTCCAAAAGCGTGACACCAAGCTTGTTTTCAAGTGTATTGATCTGCGCTGTGAGGGTTGGCTGTGCGATTTCTAGGCGGTCAGCCGCGCCCCGGAAACTGCCAGCCTCGCTAACGGACAACAGGTACCTCAGTTGTTTGATCGTTGGTTCCATCGTTTGCGGCCTTTGTTTTCTATGATAGCTAAATACTATCACATAATACATTTTATAATAGGTTTATTTTAAAGTAAAAGTTGTTATTTAAAGGCCATCAACAGTTGGTCAAACCATTAATTTCGAACTGTTGCAAAGATATTTAAATTTTAACGCAGGAACTAAATATGAAAAAAATAGTCGATGGCGTGGCGCGTTTTAAGTCCGACATTTACCCCATACACCGCGAGTTATTTGAAAAGCTGTCCACAGGGCAGGCTCCGGAAGTGTTGTTTATCACCTGTTCGGATAGCAGAATTGATGCAAACTTGATCACCCAGACAGCTCCGGGTGAGTTGTTTCTCGTCCGCAACGCAGGCAATATTGTACCGCCTCACGGCCCAGGTGCTGGCGGCACCGTTGCCTCGATTGAATTTGCGGTCGGTGCACTTGGTGCTACGGAGCTTATCGTATGCGGGCACACTGATTGCGGCGCAATGAAAGGTGCTTTGGCGCCTGAGGAGCTGACAGAATTCCCTCATGTTTGTAATTGGCTGAAACATGCTGATGCGGCGGTTCGGGTCGTGAAAGACAATCATTCAGAATTAGACGGCGCGGCAAAGCTACAGTGTATGATTGAAGAAAATGTAGCTGCACAATTACGAAACTTGCGCACCCATCCATTTGTTGCCGCCCGCCTGGCGGCCGGAAGAGTACGCCTGCATGGTTGGATATACGACATCAGGAACGGCGAAATAACCTCCTACAACGAGACGGAACGTGCATGGGCTCCACTTTCTGATGCCGAGATGGCTCAACTCCCTGACGCTTCGGCGGCTTAACAGGAGCCGATGATGGCATTTTTTGACAAGAGTAATCTGCGCGGCGATATCATGGGCGGTGTTACCGCCGGTGTTGTTGCGCTTCCATTGGCCCTTGCGTTCGGTGAAGCATCGGGTGCAGGCCCAATCGCAGGATTGTACGGCGCTATAATCGTTGGGTTCCTCGCGTCGCTATTTGGCGGCACCGGCGCCCAGATATCAGGCCCAACAGGGCCGATGATTGTTGTTTTCGCGGGCGTCTTTGCGGGCTTGGCCGGCGACCCAAAGCTTGTGTTTTTGGCAGTTATTTTGGCCGGAATTTTCCAGATACTGCTGGGAGTTATGAAGTTTGGTCAATATATAAAACTGGTTCCATATCCCGTTGTGTCAGGATTTATGAGCGGAATTGGCTGTATTATTATCGCGCTACAAACCGCGAGGCTTTTTGGGCACGAGCCCGAAGGTAGGGGGACTATTCCTGCTCTAATTTCAATACCTGACGCAGTTGCCGATCCCAATTTTATGGCGCTTGGTCTGGGTCTATTAACGCTGGCAATCGTATTTCTTTGGCCAAAATCGTTCGGAAAATTTGTCCCTGGTGCACTTGCCGCGCTTGTGATCGGCACGTTGATAAGTGTTGCATTTCCTGGCGCACCTATCCTCGGTGATATTCCAACTGGTCTGCCATCGTTGATCATTCCCACATTAACAACAAGTGCGATGTTCCTTGTGCTTGAGGCAGCGATTTTGCTGGCCTTGTTGGGAGCTATCGATAGTCTTCTGACCTCGCTTGTAGCTGACAATATGACTCGAACCCGCCATAACTCCGACAAAGAACTTATCGGGCAGGGCATTGGTAACTCTATAGCGGGATTTTTCGGCGGTATACCTGGTGCCGGTGCAACCATGCGGACAGTTGTTAATATTCGCTCCGGCGGCGGAACCAAGATATCAGGCATGGTCCACAGCGCATTATTGTTGGCTGTAGCGGTCAGTTTGGCACCGCTTGCAGAACAGATTCCACACGCGGTTCTTGCTGGTATCCTTGTTAAAGTGGGATACGATATTATCGATGTTGCTTATCTGAAGCGGGCACACAAGGGTCCACGATGGGATTTGGCGCTGATGACTTTGGTGTTGGTCTTAACTGTATTTGTGGACCTGATCACCGCTGTTGCTGCGGGCGTTGTATTGGCTGCACTGGCTTTTGTGAAGCAAACGGCCGATCTTCAGCTTAAAGCCCTTAGCAGCATCGAGCCACGGACAGATCATCCAGAAGAGCTGGCCCTGCTGCGCGAAGCCGGCGGCCGAGTTACCTTGTTTGATTTCGGCGGCCCGTTGAGCTTTGGGGCTGCTGCAGACTTCGGTCATCAGGTAAGAGACAAATGGAAAGACGGCCAAGCCGCTCTGATCATGGATTTTTCTCGTGTGCCGGACGTTGACTTGTCGGCTATCAAAGCAGTGGAAACGATTGCTGAAGATGCCACGCTGGCGGGAAAACAGTTGTTGATTTCAGGCGCTTCGAAAAAAATTGATGACCTTCTACATGGTTTGGACGTTGGTCAGAAAATCCCTGAAGACCATTGGTTCGATGATCCGAAGTCAGCTTTGGAATATGCTCTTGTTCATCTGAAGGCGAAGGATCTCAATGACGCAAAGATTGCCGGAAAACCAGCCTGACAACCTGCTGTTTAGGCCAGGTAACCGGAAGCCGGTCGGACGCAAGTTCGGCCGGCACTTTTATTGGGTATTATAGCAAAGAAGGAGAGCTCACACATTCTGTATAGGCGGTGCTGAATGCTGCTGGGTTTGGTAATGACCTACGGATGGCTTTAAAGCCCAATGAAGGGCTGGAACAGTCTAGCAATCAGGCTTTTTAGTTTGATTGGTGCTTCGGTAACTACCAAACAGATGCAATCTTCACCTTCTGAAATAACTGGACGATGATCTTCAATATCATCGGACGCAAGTTCCATGTCGCCAACGGCGTATTTGTGCCCATCAACTGAATAACTACCTTGCAGTACCAAAGTGAACTCGTGACCATTATGACCGTGAGACGGTATTTCGGTGCCACCTTTCACTTTAAGCAGCCAAAGCTTTTCACCGTCGCTAGCACTATGGAGTTTAACTTGGCCCATGCCAGGCCCCATAAAATGCCATTTTAGGTCGTCGAGACTGCGGTCAAGGTACCTGGCAAGAGGCTCGGGCACCACATTGTCTTCTTTGAGCGTATTCACAACCGATGACAGGTTTTTGGCACTGTCTTCGCTGCCTAATCTCTCCAACAGGCGGTCATAAAAACCGTCCGAAAAAACAGATGTAGGACTGGATTCCAGCAGGACACCGCCAATGGCCTCGGCAGAGCGAATTTTTTGCCGAAGAACAGGATGATAACTGGCGTGCGTTGCCACGAGCGTGGATTTTGCTTCGCTCAAATTTCCGGTGGCATAGGCTAAAAGCCACTCGTCCGAAATGAGATGGTTGGGGCCACGTTGTACTGAATTGCTTTTAGGACCCATTAAAATTCTCCCAACTCTGCGCGTAATTTTTGAAACGCAATTCGCATGCGCGATTTAACTGTTCCCAACGGCAGGTCTAACTGCTCGGAAATCTGCGAATGAGTTAAATACTGATAGAACGATAACTCGATCAAGTGTCGCAGTTCGGGCTTTAAAATATCCATTGCCAACATGATACGAGTCCGGTCTTGCTTATGGATCACCGCGGTATCGGTTTTTTCTGGTGCCTCCATCAACTTAATATGATCGTCGACGTCGACTTCCACATATTTTTGCCGCCGGACTTTGTCGATAAACTTGTTACGGGCAATGCGAAACATCCAAGTTGATAATCTGGCTTTTGATGGGTCGAACATATTCGCCTTTTGCCAAATTGTTACCATCACTTCCTGCGTCAAATCCTCTGCAACTTCGTCGGTAACTTTTTGTTTCAATAGAAAAGATTTGATGCGGGGTGCAAAATATTCAAACAACAGCCGAAATGCTTGTTTGTCACGATTTTCTGCGACTTTTGAAACCAATGTTTCGGGGGTGTCTGAATTTAAAAGCGAGATAGACCGGCCCTTTTTGGAAATTTGATGGTTTTCATGCGAATTGGAAGAGAACCATCGCAGCCAATTCGAAGTCAAGGCTTCTCGGTTGATTTCCTGAATTGTTTGTTGGTTAGTGCGCATGTTGACCCCATCTTGGCAGGTATTTTATTGTACGGGAGGGGGCTGATTTGGATCACAATAAAATGGCTCCCTCACATGCTCGGGCGCAATGATATATGTAAATTGGTTAAGATAAGCATCCGGTAAAGTTCAAAGAGCGGTTAGCGTTATTTGAGTTAATTTATCACGAAATTAGTTCAATTTATCTGCTAAATTTCAGGTTAAAACCTTGTTAACTGCTATGCTGCAATATCAATCCGAATCGGTTGAATAATTCTCGTTAAAGATGATTAAAACTAGGCACTCAGGCAAATAACCGACTTGTTGACGTTGATTAGTAACAAACCTGGAGGCCAGCGTGATTAATGCCCATTTAAGAAATTTCCTAACTATCAGTGCTCTGACGATTGTTTTGTCGGCGTGCCAAACTATCGAATTGCAAACAGCGATGCCGGCTGGAACGGTAACGCCCGCTCCTCGGGGCTACAGCGCGTTATGCCAAAGAGCGCCGTCTGAATGCGTGTTGCCGCTAGACCGCGAGACAAGCAAGGAATTGATAGCGCTTCACAACAAAGTTAAAGACTTGATCATTCCAACGGCGGAACAGGGTGATTACTGGCAGAGTGTCAGCACACGAAGTGCCGGCGACTGCGAAGACTTTGCCCTCACGTTACGTAAACATCTACGGGAATCGCTGCCCGAATATAGTGCCGCCTTTCTACTGGCAACCGCCTACACAGAAAATGCGCAATATCACGCCGTGCTGACCATTGAAACGCCTTCCGGGACATTGGTTTGTGACATAAGATTTCCTCAATGCGCCCCATGGGATAGTTTTCCCTATGATTGGCATTTGCGGGAAGTGGCTGGCCAAAATCATTGGGAAGATATTGGCGACCATGAAATTCTTGCGGACATCCGATCAGCGAGTATTGGCGACTAATCTATAAAATTTTGGGCAACTGTAGCTCCCAAAAAAACCGGGTTCCACCTTTTCGGAGGGCCCGGTTTTCCGTTGTTGACAGTGCCGTGAACCTACAGGCTGGAATAGCGCTCTAAGTGGTAATCAGTGTCGCCGAATAATGTTTCATTCACCAGCAACCGTTTTACATAAGCCCCAAGCGCATATTCGTCGGTCATCCCAATGCCGCCGTGCATCTGGATAGATTCCTTGCCAAACTTACGAGAGACAGCACCGACTTTCGTTTTGGCGGCCGAAATAGCTTTTTGGCGATCGGTAGTATTGCCGTTGTTGGCTTCGACAGACGCCTCCATCGACATTGATTTGGCTTGTTCATAGTCAACCAATAAATCCACCATTCGGTGCGCTAGTACCTGGAAAGAACCAATCGGGCGGCCAAACTGGGTCCGAGTACGCAGATATTCTTTGGTCATCTCGATGATTTCTTCGATTGCACCGAGCGAATCTGCAACCAGTGCCGCAGCACCGCGGTCTACAGCCTCAATAATAATACCTTCCGCCTTACCGGCCTCGCCCAGCAACGCATCTGCACCGACTGAAACATTGTTGAAGATCAGGTCTGCTGCACCGCGGCCGTCCAGCAGCTGGTATTTGCGTACGGTAAGTCCGTCGGCGTCAGCTGGCACCATAAACAGGCTGGCACCGCCAGCGTCCACCGAAACAATAAGTTGGCTCGCAGTATCACCGCCTAAAACAACAGCTTTATGCCCTGAGATCGACCAGCCATCGTCAGTCTTCCCGGCTTTTGTTCCCAGCGCGAGTGGGTTGTGACGCTCGCCGGGTTCATAAAAGCCCACTGCATATTTGGTTTCGCCAGTTGCGATTGCACCCAATTGGTCCATTGCGGCTTCGCCGCCGCAAGCGTTCAGCACAAAGGCTGCAAGCACTACATTGCTGACATAGGGTTCTGGCACTAATCTGCGTCCCAGTTCCGCTGATATCAGCGCAATATCAGTGTGGTTGCCGTCGAACCCACCCGCAGCTTCGGGCAAGGGCATAGCCATAATGCCGAGTTCAGCCAGGTTGTTCCATAAGGCAGGGTCATGGCTGGTTTTGGTCGCAAGCTGTGACCGATAGGCTTCAAAATCATAGGTTTTTGCCAGTGTTCGCTCCAGCGACTGAACCAGCATTTTTTGTTCTTCTGAGTAATCAAAATTCATTGTTTTACACTCTATTCTTGATCTAGAAACCGAGCATCATTTTGGAAATGATGCTGCGCTGGATTTCGTTTGAACCGCCAAAGATGCTGATTTTGCGAGTATTTAGATAATGCGGTGCCGAACGCGCTTGGGCGAGGGTGCCCGCTAGCTCGTCGTTCCATCCGGCATCACCGGCTTCCGGTTGAAACGGCAGTGCGTAAAGGCCTGCAGCATCCATTTTCAACTCGAAAAGGCGCTGCGCAACCTCGCTGCCGCGAATTTTCAGCATTGAAGATACAGGCCCGGGATCGGTGCCGCGCGCCGTTTCTACAAGCATGCGTTTGTTGGTTAAATCAAGGGCGCGTAGTTCAATTTCAACTTCAGATAATTTCGCGCGGAAACTTGGGTCTTCGATCAGTGGCTTGCCGTTTTTCTTTTCGGCAGCAGCCAATCGACGCAAGCTCACCAGCTGTTCTTTGGACTGGCCAATCCCGGCAATGCCGATGCGTTCGTTCTGTAGCAAGAATTTGGCATAGGTCCAGCCCATATTTTCCTGCCCAACCAAATTTTCAGCAGGCACGCGAACATCGGTAAACCATACTTCGTTCACTTCATGCGAACCGTCGAGTGTGATGATGGGCCTGACTTCAACACCGGGGTCGCGCATATCAATTAGTATGAATGAGATGCCAGTTTGCGGCTTGGTGGCAGAAGCATCGGTTCTGACAAGGCAGAATATCCAGTCGCCGTGTTGCCCAAGTGTGGTCCAGGTCTTTTGACCGTTCACTACATAATGATCGCCGTCGCGAATTGCAGAGGTCTTGAGGCTAGCAAGATCAGAGCCTGCTCCAGGCTCGGAAAAGCCCTGAGCCCACCAGTCTTCGCCGCTTTTTATGCCGGGGAGGAACCTTTCCCGTTGTTCGTCATTGCCGAAGTTGATTAATACAGGCCCAAGCATGGAAACACTGAATGGCAGTACGCGCGGCGCACCCATACGGTAACATTCCTCGTCGAAAACAGCATATTCCACCGGGCTCCAGCCAGTGCAGTACTTGCCTCATGACCTCGCGCCGTGTTTCCGGGTTGAGGTACAGCATCGCGTTTCGACAGAAGATCACTTGAAATCTCTTCGGATGCCAGATCTCCTCGATCAAACTCAAACGCCGGAATTCGATGCACCGTTGAACCTCCGGCCGCACCTTGTAATAGCCTTCCGCCGCCTCATGGCCACGGAGCAGATACCGCCGCCGGACGGCGTATGGTACTCCGGCGAATCGTTGGTCCGGGTAGACTCCTCGCTGCGCAACATCCAGGGCCCGCCTCGAAATGTCAGTGGCCAGCAGGTGAATTCTGTTTGAAGCCGCC
>JAJFIU010000138.1 GCA_021774695.1 Alphaproteobacteria bacterium
GCCTGCGTCTGGACGGCATAAGCCTAAATGACCTGTCCGACATTACTTTTATTTTATAGTGGTTAATAACGAAACCGCGCCAGCAACCTGCGCGATTCCATTTGTTTCGGCGTCTATTTTCCCATTCGTTCCAATATAACCTCGGCTTCGTCCATCAATCGGTTCATCCGATTTATAAGTGTTACATAAGGTTTTTCCGTGCTCAGGTCGACACCGGCCTTTTGGAGCAATGCGTGGGGGTATTCTGAACCGCCGGCTTTCAGCGTGTTAATGTAATCATCGCGCGCGGTTTCATCGCCTGCTAATATACGTTCCGCAAACATGGTGCCGCCTGAAATGCTGGTCGCATATTGGTACACATAGAAGTTGAAATAGAAATGCGGGATGTAAGCCCATTCAATGGCATAGGCCGGATTGATGTTCATCACGCCCTCATCGTGGCCGTGGTATTTTTTGAGCAATTCCAGATAAAGCTCGGTCATGCGTCTGCCCGAAAGTGCCTCACCCGCTTCGGCCATTTCATGAATTGTTAGCTCAAACTCGGCAAACATGGTTTGACGAAAAAACGACCCTCTAATACCTTCCAGCGCCCGGTCGATGTAATAAAGCCGTTCTTCGTCTGACAGGTCTTTGGCCAGCATATATTCCTGCAGTAAAACTTCGTTTGTTGTCGATGCGAGTTCGGCAGTGAATGTAGTGTAGCTGTAGGTTTCATAGGGGTTATTTTTGCGTGAAAGAAGCGTGTGCACGGCGTGTCCCCACTCGTGCGAGAAAGTGGACACATCTTCGAAACCTTTATTGAAGTTAAGAAGAACATAAGGGTGAACGTCGTAGCCAGCACCCTGCATATAAGCTCCAGATCGTTTGCCAGGTTGCGGATAGACATGCATCCAGTCGGCGTCTAAACCTTGCTTCAGGAAGGTCAAATATTCATCGCCGAAGGGTTGAAGCGAATCCAGCGTCAACGCTTTTGCATCTTCAACCGAAAATTCGCGCTCTAACTGTGTGGTTTCAGGATAAATATCGTAATAATGCAGGTCGTCCAGCCCCATGATGCGCTGGCGCAGTTTCAGATATCTGTGCATCGATGGCAGGTTGTCATTGGCCGCTTTTACCAGTGCCCGGTACACATCTGAGGGTACATTGCTGTTTGAAACCGCTTGATCAAGCGATGAGGCGTAGCCCCGTGATTTGGAGGAAAAAATATGAGTGCGAACCAGTGTATCGAGCGTTTGGCCAAACGGGGCCTCATAGGTTTTCCAGGTTTTCCAGAAGGTATCGAATATTTTTTTGCGGTCGTCGCGGTTTTGCACCGCACGGTACCGGGTATAAGCGGCCTGATCCAGCGTAACGATCTGCTCGCTCGCTAGCGTAACTTTCGGCCATGGAATTGCTGCAGTACTCAAGAGGCTGTATATGCGCTGCGGGCCACCCAAAACTTCGCTGGCATTGGCCAAAACTGATTCTGCTTCGCCGCCCAGCGTAAACTTTTCTTGCCGCAAAATATCCCTCAGCTGAAAGGCGTGTTTCGCCAGCCCCGGTTCAGCGGCAATGAAGGCTTCAAGTTTTTCGCTACCGATAGACAATATTTCCGGCGCAATGAAAGCGGTTTGTTGGCCCAGAGACGCAAACATAGAGCGCGCAAGGCCTAATTTTTCCTGGCCCTCCGCATTTCGTAGGTCCTCATCGCCGCCCAGTGACGCATATATGAATACTCGTGCTGCGTCTTTATTGATCGCCGATACAGCGTCAAATGCCGCCAGCAGGCTCTCAGCGCTTTGGTCCAGAGTTCCCTTATACTGTTCAATGGTTTTGATCTTATTGTTTGTGAGAGATCGCGCAGAGTCCCACGCGTCCATGCTTGGATATAAATCTGTTAAATTCCAGCGTATTTGCTCTTGTTCTTGAGCCGTAGTTGCTGGTGTAATCAGCATAGACGGCACGGCCACTGCAGACGCTGTCGTCAGCAGAATTGCAAAGGCTGAAAGGCTGCTCTTGATTTTTCCCAGAGTCATTTTTGTCCCCATTGTCTATATTTATTTTTTTGTTCACCAAGCATTAAGCCAAATGCTCTCATGGTGCCAGAGCTTCGTCCAATGCGATTAAGCTCCAAATTGTCATGCCGTAAATGTTACTAAAAAGAGGGTTCCCCGTCACTTTGTATTTGAATAGGTTGAGCTCGAATTCGGATTGAATAAACATGTGAATGCTACCAGATGGCAACTTATATGCGGTAAACTGTTGTTTTCTGGGGTTGCACACGATTTTTTTGGTATTGTGTCACGATCCAAATGCTGGAAACCAATCTTTTTGGGGAGGATTGAAATTGCAATGTCTAAATTATTTTTAAAATACTGTTTGATTGTTTTTGGGTGGGTCTTGTTTTGCTTTCAGGCAACAGCGCCGGTTTATGCTGGTTCGCTCAGTGTTAAAGTTGTGGATCAAAAAGGAGGCGTTTTAGAAAATGCCGTAATATTTCTAACCCCCCGGTTTACCCTTAAAACACCAGTGCCTATTCGAGATGACGCCGAGATGCGGCAGCAAAACATTCTTTTCTCTCCGGTAGTATTACCTGTTCAAGTGGGCACGAATGTTAGCTTTCCCAATTTCGACGAATCTAGACATCACGTGTACTCTTTTTCGAAACCAAAGCGCTTTGAGTTGCAGCTTTACGGCAAAGACGAATCGAATTCGATCATTTTTGATTCCCCTGGCGTGGTAGCTATCGGCTGCAATATCCATGACAATATGTTGGCCTATATATTTGTTACTGAGGCACCAATATTTTCGAAAACAGGGGTCAACGGTTTTGCAGAATTCACTGATCTAGAAAATGGCCAATATGAAATGACTATGTGGCATCCTGGCATTAGCAAGAACGGCGCACCTGCACCAAAAGTTATTGTGGTGGGTGACGAGCAATTGCAGACAGAGACTGTTATTAGTTTAAAACGTGTTTGGGGCAAACAGCGTGAACCAGACGAAAACCCGTACTAGAATGACAAAAATGCGCTTTCAAACCAAGCTGACGATCGTTTATCTGGCTCTGTTCCTTGCGGTGCAGAGCGTTGTGATCCTATCCATATATACGTCTGTCACCGACAATGTGCGGGATCAAATTCAGGGCCAGCTGGTGTCGTCGGGCCAGATCATTGATCGATTGGTTCAAGATCAGGCGGCCGTGTTTGGTGCGCGTGCGGTGGACATTTCAAAAGAATTTGGGTTCAGACAAGCTGTAGCAACGCAGGATGAAGCAACGATCGCAAGCGCGCTACTCAACCAAAGTGCGCGGGTGAATGCCGATGCTGCTTTTGTCATCGACCTTGATGATAAACTGGTTGCTTCTGTCGGCGTCCCGTCGGCGGCTATGCGGGCAACCACGCTGCCAACAGCCTTGAAAGAGGCGGCTGAAGATGAAGGTTTTGCCACTTTTTTTGTTGAATTGGACGGGCGCGTATTTGAAATTGTGCTCGCGCCGATTGTTGCTCCGGTCACGACGGGATGGATCGGACTTGCGCTTGAGCTCGACCGTGAGGCATTGCTGTCATTTAAAGAGCTTGCTCCGATCGACCTGGAGATCGCCTTACTTGCTCACGGTGACAGTGCTCACCATGTCGCGGCAGCAACATCCGATGCTGATAGCCTGTCCGACTTTTTGCTTGGTCACAGCATGTCAGACACGAACAGTGATTTTTCATCAGTGTTTGACGGCGAGGAATATATGTTCCGGCGAATTTCGCTTAAAAACAGCTTTGCTGAAGAAACTCCGACTGAGTTGTTGATATATTATTCGGTTGATGCAGGTCTCACGCCGTTTCAGTCGCTAGTTGTTGCTCTGATATCGATTTTATCAGTGGGATTGGTGCTATTGTTCATCGGTAGTGTAGTGGTCTCCCGAGGGATCACGCGCCCGCTTCGCATGTTGGCTCGTGCGGCACAGAAAATTTCAGCCGGGGATTACCAGGAAGTAACAGCACCTGCCAAAGACGAAGAAATTTACCGCCTTACCGACAGCTTTAACCAGATGATAACAGCGGTGCGTGAACGAGAAGAGCGTATTATCTACCAAGCCTGTCACGACAGTGATAGTGGGTTGCCAAATCGGATATTTTTTGAAGAAAAGATTGCACCAAAAATAAAAAGTAACGTCCCATTTTCCCTGGCTGTCGTGGAAATCCAAAAGTTTGCAGATTTGCGGGCAGTTTTAACGCACGAACATGTCTCCGAACTTGTTAGGGGCGTGGCCCACAGACTTAACGGCGTAAACATCAGCTATTTGGCGCAATTATCCACCGACACATTTGTTTTTGCTCATTTTGAAAATGGCAGTGCGGACACTAGTTCTTCCATGATTATCAACAGTTTTGCCGAGCCCATGGCTATTGATGAAGTTATGGTCGATGTTCGCGTGCGTATCGGACTGACAAAGTTTCCGGCAGACGGTGAAGATTTAACTACTTTGTTGCGAAACGCAAATTCGGCCCTTGATAATGCACGGTCGGCAGAGCAGGGGTACGGTTGGTACAGCGCCGAGCACGATCTGTTGCAAAAAGACCGCCTCTCTATGATGAGTGATTTGCGTGAGGGGCTCGAAGCCGGTGAAGTGCAATTTCATTATCAACCTAAGTTGGACTTGGCGAGCGGCGAAATAACCTCGGTTGAAGCTCTGGTTCGCTGGTTCAGCCCTACTCGTGGATTTGTGCCACCGGACGATTTTATTTCGCTGGCCGAAAAAACCGGCGATATCCGGCGATTGACCGACTGGGCATTGAAAACGGCGGTGCAACAGATAGCCCAATGGGAAAAAGAAGGTATTGACCTGATCGTCGCAGTCAATTTATCCACCAATGATTTGATGAACACCGAACTTCCGAAACAGATACTGGATTTGCTCAATAAATATTCAGTTCCGCCGTCCCTTCTGAAATTAGAGGTAACTGAAAGTGCGGTGATGAACGACATGTCACGGGCACTGGATGTTCTGAATATGCTGAGTGCCATGGGCCTTAAGTTATCGATTGATGACTATGGAACTGGATACAGTTCTTTAAGTTACATCAAGAGCTTGCCGGTCTGTGAGATAAAAATTGACAAGTCTTTTGTCCTCAAGCTGGTTGAAGATGATGAAGACAAAATATTGGTGCGCTCTACGATTGAATTGGCTCACAATCTGGGCCTTGAGGTCACAGCAGAAGGAGTGGAAGACCAAGATTCTGTTGAGCTGCTGAAAAGTTATGGCTGCGATACGTTGCAGGGCTATCACATTTGTAGGCCGATTCCCCACGCAGACATTGCAGGTTTCATGGATGAATTTCACAATGCTTCCGGCTAGGCGTACTCTTGCAATATCTTTTGTAGGATTGATGGGGATGCTGGCTATTTCGCCGGTGGCGGCAGCGCAGGATAGCGGCCCAACCGTTGATTTTGAACTTTTCACCGATTTTCGGCTGGGAATCGCGGATGGAGAACAATCGTGGCTGGATCGGGGCCTTGGTAAAGGCCGCTTTGGCGGAGATTTACAGGGAAATACGAAGGCGGACTTTCGAATTGCAGAAATTGCTGCGCTGATTAATGTCGATTTCAATTGGGAATGGTCTGCTTTTGTCCATGCAAAATACGATGAAACACAGGACGGTTCGGTTGATATTGTTGAAGCTTTTGTAAAATATTCGCCGTCACCAACTTCGAGCACTCGCTACAATTTTAGGGCAGGGCTCTTTTTCCCCCATATTTCCCGTGAAAATGTCGGTGTTGCCTGGAGCAGCCCCTATACGATAACACCATCCGCGATTAATTCATGGATTGGCGAAGAGATCCGAACCTTGGGCCTTGAAGCGAAGGTTAGCTTCCGCGGTGAGGTTAACCAAGTTGATATTACGGCTGGCGCTTTTGGTTTTAACGATGCAGCAGGTACCTTGCTAGCCTTCCGCGGGTGGGCGTTAAACGATGTTAAGGCGACTGCCTTTAGCCGGTTACCTCTGGCTTTTTTGCCGCAGATAGGCCCGGAAACCAACAACTTTGTTGCACAGCCATTTTTTGTTGAACCTGTTGCTGAGATTGACGAATCCGTGGGTTTTTACGGTGCAGTAGATTGGACTTACAACCGCAATTGGAAGGCTGGCGCCTTTTATTACGATAACAGAGCTGACCCGGATGTTAAGGAACAACAGCAATATGGTTGGTGGACCCGGTTCTGGAATTTTTACATTGAAGGCGACGCCTTTGCGGACATTCATTTAATTGCTCAATATATGACAGGCAACACTACGATGGGCAGAACAGTACCGGCTTTTGGAACTCGCTATATTGATCTTGATTTTACGTCAGGCTTTGTCCTGGCGACGCGCAAATTTGGCCGTCAACGAGTATCCGCCCGGTTTGATTGGTTCGACACCTCAGATCATGCCTTTGTGGAGCGCGATAACAATAATGAAGCCGGCGCAGCTTTCACTGTTGCGCACTCTTACGAGTTCAACCGAAAAAGCAGCGTAATTGCCGAATATATGTTCGTGGACAGTAAACGAGTTGCGCGCCGTGATATTGGCGTCGAACCGGATCAGCAGCAGAGTATTTTCCAGATTGCATACCGGCATCGCTTCTAGCGGCCAAAGCAACTATATTTTTTCAGAGTTCAATATCTTTTACTGACACCGCTTTGATCAACGCATATATGCGTTGGCCTTCTGTCAGTTGTAGCCGGTTAACCGACTGCACAGTGAGGCGGCTTTTAAGTGCTAAACCAGACCTTGTCAGTTTTAAAGTTAACGTTGCCTGATTGTCGCTTTGCTCAATCTGGACAATCTCTGCCTCCAACTGGTTTAAAATACTAATGTCATCGACGCGTGTTTTGGCAATGGATATATCTGACGCAAACACTCGCAGGGTGGCTTTGCTGCCCATTTCTTCGCCCAGGTCAGGTAGGTAAAGGGTATCACCGCCTAAGTCGGCTGTTAGCAGGTCATTTTGGCGGTTGGTAATCGTCGTTGAGAGCAACTGGCTGGCATCCGCAAGTCCCATAAGTTCGGCGCATTCCGGGGCTGCTAGAACATCTTCCAGGGAGCCCGACTTAATCACTTTGCGCGGCTGCATCAATACGGCGTGGTCAGCTACTCTCAGCATGTCTTCAATATGATGCGTGATCATTAAAATGGGTACATTTGAAGCACGCCCCAGAGCCTTGATCATTGGTAGTATCGCGCCGCGCGCTCGGGGGTCAAGGCCGTTCATTGGCTCGTCCAAGATCAATAGGGAAGGCGCAGCGGCGATAGCACGGGCAATAGCAACGCGTTTGGTCTCTCCACCTGACAATGTATCGGTACGGCGGCCCAAAAGCGTTGATAAACTCAAAATCTTAACCGCCTTTGTCACCAATTTTTCAGTTGCAACGCCGGAAAAGCGGATGTTTTGCTCGACGGATAAATGAGGGAAAAGCGCTGATTGCTGCATCACTAAACCGATATTGCGCTCTGCTGCTGGGATATTCCGTTTTTTCCCGCTGTTGTAAAGAATATATTCCCCGAAGCGAATAGCGCCGGATTCGGGGCTGTCTAATCCAACAATCATGCGTGCAAGACTGGTTTTACCTGCCCCTGAAGGGCCAATAAGTGCCGTAACTCCGGCATGAAGCTGAAAAGTTGCGCGATTTTTCAGTCCTTGTTGACGCCAAATTATATCTACTTCAAGTAAAGCTGCGCTCATCGGCCGCTCTTTACTGACTGGCGGCCCATTGCTGATCTGCGACCCACATCTGATCTGCGACGCTGCAGCCATTCAGCGACAAGCAAGCTACCCACCGCTGGTATCAGGCTGAGCAGGGCGAGACGAAACGCAGCAATTTCCCCGCCCGGCGACTGTGCCGCAGAATAAAGCGCCAGCGGAAGCGTTTGCGTTAAGCCCGGGATGTTAGCGGCAAAAGTAATTGTTGCGCCAAACTCGCCGATTGCGCGGGCAAAACCTAGGACAGCAGCTGATGTCAGCCCGGGTGCCGCCAGGGGTAGGCTGACACGCCAAAACCGCTTAAAGCCGTCTACTCCCAAGGTTTGTGCTACTTCGCCGTACTCAATGGGTTCAGCGTCAAAAGCTTGGCGTATGCTGCGCACCATCAGCGGGAAGGCCATCACGCCGCTGGCAATAGCTGCTGCAACCCAAGTGAAAGCAGGGTTAAGGCCAGCTTCACTGAGCCATCTGCCAATGCCGCTTAGGGGTGTGAATAAAACTAATAAAGCAAACCCGACCACAACCGGTGGCACCACAAGCGGAATATGCACAAGGGTTTCAACAAGGAACTTGCCTCTAAATTGGGAGCGAGACAGCTTGTAGGCAACCCAAACCGCGATCGGCAGACCAACTGCAGTTGCCGTAACCGCAACTTTGAAACTCAACGCAAGCGCTTCAATTTCAAAGGGCTCCAGCATTATGCGCCGATATGCCTGCTATAGCGCGTGAGGCCTGCCTCAAGGTCTGCGATCAGGTCATCGGTGTCCTCTAGGCCGATATGCAGGCGTAGAAGAGGGCCGGGAGCCGACCATTTAACGGCAGTCCGGCTCGTGGTAGGGTCTGAAGGCAGGATAAGACTTTCAAATCCGCCCCAACTGAAGCCCATCTTGAACAGCCGCATATCATCGACCATTGCGGCAGTGTCAGGGTAGTCACCGCCCTTTAACACGATGGAAAACAACCCGCTGGAGCCGGAAAAGTCACGTGCCCAAATCTCGTGACCGGGGCATTCTTCAAATGCCGGATGGATAACCGAAGCAACTTCAGGCCTCTCTTTGAGCCAAGCAGCAATTTTAAGGGCATTTTCCTCGTGGGCTTTTAGCCTGATACCCAGTGTACGCAGGCCGCGGGAGGTTAAAAAGGCATCATCAGCTGATACCATATGGCCCATCTGGTAGGCGGTTCTACTTAATTTTCGCCATGCCTTGCCTTTGGCGCTCGCGCTGCCAATCATCGCATCGGAATGGCCTCCAATGTATTTGGTACATGCCTCAACTGATATATCAACATCGTGCTCTAATGGTTTGAAAAATAAAGGTGTTGCCCATGTGTTATCAGTGATTACATAAACATTTTTTTCCTTCGCTGCAGCCACGATAGCCGGTATGTCCTGCACCTCAAAAGTGAGTGAGCCGGGGCTTTCGGTCAAAATAACGCTGGTATTCGGCCGTAATAGTTCAGCAATGCCAGCGCCGATAGTAGGGTCATAATATTCGGCCTCAATATTCATTGCTTTTAGCATGCCGTTCGAGAAGGTACGGGTTGGCTCGTAGGCGTTGTCAGTGATCAAAACATGGTCACCCGCTTTCACCAGCGCCAAAATTGACGTTGTCACAGCGGCAATTCCGCTGGGGAAAAGCATGGTGCCATCCGCACCTTCCAGGTCAGTTAACGCCTCTTCCAGCGCCCACTGGGTCGGCGTGCCTTTGCGGCCATAAAACAGGTGTTTAGCGGTTGGGTTAGCAACCCGTTCGCGCAGCTGCGCATAACTGTCAAACAAGCACGTGGAAGCCCGGTAAACTGGCGGGTTTACAATACCATGGGTCCATTCTTTGCGCCGACCGCCGGTTATCAGTTTGGTGTCTTCATTATCGCTCATGTAACATTTTCTTCCACTGTCGTTGTAGGTTCAATCGGCAGCGAGGCGTCAGCGCCCCATTCGCTCCAGGAGCCATCGTAAATCGGTGTATCCCATTTGCCAAGCTGGGCGAAGGCGAGCGCAAGGCAGCATGCGGTTACGCCAGACCCGCAGCTTGTGCCAATCGGCCTGTCCGGGTTTACGTTTGCAGCCATGATCCGCTCATAAAGGGCGTCGTTATCCAACAAGGTACCATCATCGCTGTAAAGCTCACTGAAGGGCAGGTTAAGTGCACCAGGTATATGGCCAGACCTAAGCCCTTCCCGGGGTTCTGGTGCCGTGCCCAAATAGCGGCCTTCGGCGCGGGCATCAACAATTTGGTATTTGTTTTTGTTGCTACTTCCCAACTCAATATTTGCCAGAATGTCTTCCTTGGTTAGATAAAGGTCCTCATTATATTCGGCATAATAGACAGATTTATCCACCTTAATGCCGCCGCGCTGGGTGCGTCCTTTGTTGGCTAGCCATAATTGGAAGCCACCGTCCAGCACGTAAATGTTTTTGTGGCCCATTGCTCTGAACATCCACCAGGCTCGGGCAGCTGTGCGAAAATCGCTATTGTCGTAAACCACAATCTTGCTGCCGTTACCGATGCCCAGCAATTTAACTGCAGCGGCGAAATCTCTGGCTTTTGGAAGTGTGTGCGGTTGGTCTGACAACGGATCGACGATTGCATCAATATCGAAAAAGCGAGCACCGGGAATGTGGGCTTCGCGGTATTCGTCCAATGCGCTGCGTCCACTGTCGGGCAGGTGCCAAGTGGCATCCAGAATAATCAGATTGTCGCGTTTTTGGTCTTTGGCCAGATTTTTTGTGAGCCACTCGACGGTTTTTAATGGGGAATTTGCCATGGTTTTCCTGCTGCTTGAAACATTTGCAGCACTTTAGGCGCGCAGAGGCCAAGTTTCAACGTGGCATATCTATTCCATTAGATTAGTTGGAAAGTGGTGGGTAGGGGTGGCGGCGTCTAGTTCAAGCTGTGCTTGGCGGCGAGCGCGTTGCCGCTTTCCTTGCGGAAGAAATCACGAACCAGCGGATGGTCAAACTCAACGGTTTTGTCCACACCTGTTGCCAACTCGAGGCTTTCCTCTGCCACATAAGTGGTGTGGGTTTGGCCGTCCACCAAAACATGATACCAGGGTTTGTCTTTGGCGGGCTCAAGCGCATCCAGTTTTTCAAGCCATTCGGGTGCTTCGCTGAAGCAGCCGTCCACATCGTAAATCAAGCCGCGGTAGCCGTTTGTTTTGTGCCGAACGATTTGGCCGGGGGCAAAGGATGGTTTGCAGATATGTGTCATTGGTTCCCCCTTCTTGCTGACCCGATGATTACTTACGGGCTGATGTGACTGAGGGGAAAGGCTAACAAAAAGGGATTAACAAAGATTAAACTCGCCAAATTGGTGCCTAATTCGGTGTTTCCACATCTATTTTTGCACTATTTTTTTGACAAAATGGCCTTAGTACCGCCATAGCAGGCACAGGAAATACCAAAATCATCTACCAGAATTATTCAAAGGGCAGACAATGGCGAAATCAATTTATGAAGGCCTGGAACAATTGGGCGGCAGCGGCGGTGCGGCGGCAACCCCGGAGGAAGCGGTGCTTGAATATGTGCCCAACCCGCGGCCTAACAGTGATTACTGCGTGCGCTTCACATGCCCAGAATTCACCAGCCTATGCCCGGTGACCGGTCAGCCTGATTTCGCACATTTGGTGCTGGATTATGCGCCGGGCAAGCAGTTAGTTGAAAGCAAGTCTTTGAAACTGTTCCTGCAATCGTTCCGTAACCACGCCGCTTTCCATGAGGATTGCACCGTGGGCATCGCTGAACGGCTGGTCGCAGAAATGAGACCAAAATGGCTGCGTTTCGGCGGTTACTGGTACCCGCGCGGCGGCATTCCAATCGATGTGTTTTTCCAAACCGGCGATGCCCCCAACGGCGTTTGGATACCTGAGCAGGACGTGCCGACTTATCGGGGTAGGGGATAGCGGCTAATAATTCATCGCAAAATAGCTGCTGTTTACCGCATAAGGTTTCCGCGCCGTCTTAATCCTTCTTAACATTGTACCTTACAGGTCAATATGTCGAGGAGGGTCATATGCATATTCAGAAATTCCGTCACTTATTATTTGCTGCTGTGCTACTATCGTTCACGTTGCCAAGCAGCGCGCAAGAACAAGGTTTGCGCGGTGACCCAGTCGCGATTGCCGATGCACAAGCCATGGTCGAGACAATGGGCGGTGCCACCATATGGAAAACATTAGCCAGTGTTCATTTTGTCCATGAGTGGGACATTATCAACCGGCCTGATATTTATCTGGAAAATGAAATTCTGGACCTGACCGGCCCGCGCTCGTATGTGACGATGGAAAGCGAGATATACAGTCGCATCCGTGCCTATAGTCCCGAAAACCGTTACTGGAATATCGTTAACGGTGAATTTTCATATGCCAGCGACGAGTCTTTTAACCGTACTCAGGAACGTGCACCTTACAGCATATATCGGTTGGCCCGGGCGGTAGCGCGCGGCGATAGCCACCTCACCATCCGCTATGGCAGCGTGAAATCTATTCCACAGGCACAGGCGCTGGAATTCGTGGGACCGGACGGCGAACCGCATGGCTGGATTTTGCTGAACGTGCGCAACGAGCCGATCATTTGGGCAACCACACAGTATGAATATGTGTTTGGCCCCCTAAAGCGGTTTGGCAATTTGCGGGTGCCTGACTGGGCAACTACCGGTGGCGGCGCGGTGCGTTACCAGATGGTGTCGCTGGTGGGCAGCAATAAAAAACCGGACGCGAGCCTGTTTGTTCCACCCGCCGAATACGCCGAAAAATAGCCAGCTAAACTTCGATCAGGGAATACCGATAAGCTTGTGGGTTTGCAGGCTTAGGCGCCATTTGGGGTGGGTCTTGCAATAATCGACAGCCGCTACGGTGTTTTCAGTCAGGGCAGGGCTGTCCATGGGCTGCAAGTAGAAATTCTCAAATGCCAGATGTTCAAACTGGGCCGGTTCGCCGCCGGTTTGCGGGTAAACCAACTTTAATTCCTGGCCTGTGGTGACGATCATGTCTGAGCCGATTTTTGGGCTGATGCATAGCCAGTCGATGCCTGCGGGTGGCTCAATGGTGCCGTTGCTTTCAACTGCAATCTCAAAGCCTTGGCCGTGAAGGGCGTCAATAACGGCTGTGTCCATCTGAAGCAGGGGTTCGCCGCCGGTGCATACAACAAATTTATCGTCGGCAATGCCTTCTGGCCACTCCGCAGCAACGGCTGCTGCCAGATCCTTTGCAGTTTTAAACTTGCCGCCGCCATCGCCGTTGATGCCAACAAAGTCGGTGTCGCAGAAGGTGCAAACAGCTTTGGCGCGGTCGCGCTCCAGCCCGCTCCATAGATTGCAGCCAGCAAACCGGCAAAATACCGCCGGTCGTCCAGCCTGTTTGCCTTCGCCCTGCAGGGTGTAGAAAATTTCTTTGACCGCATAAACCATGACGCTGTTATGCCTGATAGCGGGTTGGGTCTGCAAGGTCAGCTTCACGGAAGCCTTTCTGGCGCAGCAAACAGCTATCGCAGTGGCCGCATGCAAGCCCGGCTTCGTCGGGGTCATAACAACTGATGGTCATGGCGTAATCCACGCCTAGCTTTGTCCCTGTGGCGGCAATCTTGGCCTTGGTCATGTCAATCAGCGGCGTTTGAATGCGCAGACGTTCGTCTTCGGTAACGCCGGCCTTTGTGCCTAAGTTAGCGGTTTCCTGGAAAGAGGCGATGAATTCAGGCCTGCAGTCGGGGTAACCACTGTAATCCAGCGCGTTTACGCCGATGAAAATATCCTTCGCGCCAACAACTTCGGCGTAAGCCATGGCAAACGACAGGAATATAGTGTTGCGGGCAGGCACGTAGGTAACCGGGATATCATGACTCATGTCGTCGTCGCTGCGGTCCTTGGGCACGTCTATGTCGGCGGTTAGGGCGCTGCCGCCAAACAGGCGCAGGTCCAGCACTGCGGTCTTATGCTCAACAACGCCCAGATGCTTGGCCACACGGTCTGCGGCCTCCAGCTCGACGCTATGGCGCTGTCCGTAGGCGAATGATAGTGCATAGACATCGAACCCTTCATCACGGGCCATTGCCACGCAGGTTGCACTGTCCAGACCACCTGACAGAAGAACCACTGCTTTTTTATTGTTACTCATATTAACTCTTATACTGGAAAACCGCGATTAAACGAAAACTGCCGGGCGCCCTATAGCACCCGACAGTGGAATTGATAAGGAAAAATCGCTGTAAGCGTTATTCAACAGGCTCCGCGCGGAAGACGTCTTCGTCCAGTTCGCCTTCCCATTTGGCGACGGCGGTTGCAACGCTAAGGTCGCCGGTAACATTCACCACTGTGCGGATCATATCAAGCGGCCGATCAAACGGGAACACAAAGCCGACAATCAAGAATGTTTGTGCGTCTTCAACGCCGATAACACCGAGCACTGTTGCCAGAAGGAACAGCGAAGCACTTGGCACAGCAGCCGTGCCGATTGACACCAACGTTGCTGCGGCGGCGATTAACAAATATTGCTCTAGCCCCAAGGGGATACCGAGTACTTGCGCAGAAAATACTGCCAGAATTCCCACATAAATGCCGGTGCCGTCCATATTAATGGTGGCGCCCAGCGGCAGCACGGACGAGGCGACTGACTTTTTAACGCCCAAGTTATCCTCTGCAACAGCGATCGTAACCGGCAGCGTGCCAGAGCTTGACGATGTGGAGAACGCGACCAACTGAGCGCCCGTAATGTCCCTGAAAAACCGACTTGGAGGCAAATTGAGAAGGAACTTAATGATGCTACCGTGAGTAAATGCAACGTGTATCACGCATGCGGCCATAAATGCACCCGCGAGCGGTACGACCGTTAGCAGCTGCTGCACACCACCGGTGCCTACCACTTTGGCAATCAAGGCAAAAACGCTGAAAGGTGCCACTTCCATAACCATATGGGTTACTTTGAGCATCACTTCAGAACCAGCATCAAATGCGTCGGCAAGAGGCTTGCCTTTATCGCCAGCCAACAGAATGCCTGCGCCGAAAATCAGAGCAAAAAAGATGATGGCCAGCATATCACCGTTAGCCAGCGCTTCGATGGGATTGCGAGGGATGATGCCAAGTAGTCGGTCCTGCAATGGTTGCGCAGCTGGTAGTATTTTGGCTTCTGCACCGGAGATATCAACGCCGATACCAGGTTGAACAATGATGGCTATTACCAAGCCGACGGTTATTGCGACCAATGTCGTACCCATATAAAGTGACAGTGTTTTTATGCCAAGCGACCCCAACCGCGCCGGATCCCCCATGGCAACAACGCCGGATACGAGCGTGACAAAAACCAGTGGCACCACAATCATACGGATCAGGCGGATGAACATGTCGCCTATCCAGCTGATGCTTGCCGCGGACTCGCCGGCCAATGCACCAAATACAATGCCAAGAACCAGCATGCCCATGATGCGTTTCCACAGCGTAATGCCAAACCAGAATTTCATGTGTGTTCCCCTAAACTATATTGGTTTATCTACCAGTGCTTGGCAGTAAACCCTCCCTATTTGCTGGGAGGCTACACAGATGCAGGGAAGTCGCGCAATAGCTTTCATTTAGGTATCTGATAACCCAAGGGCATAGCCATTGACGCTTGAAATCAAAATTATCAATTAAATTAAAATGTTAGCTATATTTTAGACGCATTGTCCGTTTAACTTTTGATTAGGGAATTGAGTGCCATGCTGTTAAAAATAACACCCAAGTATTAAGGCGCGTATGACAAAAATCAGAATATTATTAGCAGCAACGATGCTTGCAGGCATGAGCTCAAATGCGGTTATGGCTGCTGACGCTTGTATGCAGGACAGGGAAGTCAAGGCGGATCAAATTCGGTTTATTGAAACCCAGATGCGTGTCGCGACGTTGCAGTGTCGAGGCGGCACGCATCGGGAAATCATCAGCCTGTATAATGATTTCGTACGCTCTAAACGACCGTATTTTATTGAAGCCGAAGGCCCGCTGCGCGAGTTCCTTAAACGGTCAGATAAAGGCGGTCTTGATAGCTATGTTGTCGGTGTAGCGAACAAAGTGTCGCTTGGCAGTACGTCCGTTGCGCAGTTTTGTGATCGCTCCCAAATGGCGCTTCAGATGGCGGTGAAAATGCCGGACCCTGCAGGATTGGTAACGTTGATGCCCGTAAAATACAGGCAACCAGAGCGCAGTTGCACCACCGCTAGCCGCTCAGGAATTTACCAATAGTGGTGGCATTGTCCTGTCAGTAGCGGTCTTGTTTTCACTTTAAGCATCAACCACAAAAAATGCGCCCGCCCGACAGAAATTCAGGGCAGGCGCATTAATATTTTGGTATAACAGCTTGTTAGCGTGAAATAACGATTTCCGTGCGGCGGTTTTGCCACTCGCGTACACCGTCATTAGTTTTCACCAGCGGTGAGCTCTCACCGAAGCTGCGGATGCTAATTTTGTCCGCTGGCACACCTTCAGCAATCAGGGCATCCCTAACAACTTGCGCTCGTCTCATGGCTAGACCTTCGTTGTAACGATCCGTTCCTGCGCGGTCGGCGTGGCCTGATGCAGCAATGCGAGCTGCACCGACTTGCTTGAATGCTTTTGCCGCCCGCTCAATGATTGAACGTGCATCTGAAGTCAGCACGGATTTGTCAAAATCGAAGAAAACCATGAAGGGGCCAGGAATGGTAACGGGTTTCGGTTCTGGCTTAGGCTCAGGTTTGGGAGCAGGTGCCGGTTGTGCAACTACTGGAGCGGGTGCTGGAGCAGCCACTGGAACTGCTTTAGGCGCAGGGCGAGCTTTCTCGCCGAATTTCCAGGTTACCCTTGCAAAAACTTCGTTGTTTACGAATCTGTGACGTGCACCCAATGCCTCGGTGCCAAACTTACCAGTTAAAGTTCTGAAATGACGAACGCCAAAACCCAGTTCAATACCGCCGATGGCTTTGGTGAGCTGCAGCATGGCTTGGCCAGCTGGCTCCCAATTTCTGCTGTCGGCGATCAGGATATTGTCTGCGCTTACCGCATCCAACTGAACAAGGCTCATGCCGATACCAAGGCCTGCATAAGCTTTCCAGCCATCAAACTCAGCAAAGTTGTAATGGGCATTACCCATCAGGCTGTCTGATTGTTGGCTGCCATTTGCAGAGCGAGATCCATTTGCAAGAGCAAGCCGACCAGGGTCAGTGACTTCAACCGTTTTGATGTCATTGGTGCGAATGGCATATTCCAGTTCGTAACGCCATTTATTGATATTGCGACCAAAATAAAGGCCACCAACAATGCCCAGTTTTTTTCGGGTTTCAATGTCGAGCGTACCGGGCGCCAAACCTTCGAGGCTTTCGTTCAAAGCATCGGTCAGGCCCAGTTGAAAGCCAGCATAATAATAGTCTTCGTCTTCAGCAATTGCCGGGGCAGCAATTCCAGCGAGACAGAGGGATAATACGAGTGCGCGCATTTTGGGGCTCCTTGGTCCGCGAGTCTGCGGATATGTCTAAAATAATATTGCACCGATTAAGCACCATCGCGGCGAGAAACAAGGCAAAAAGGCAGAATTAGGTGTTAATTTAACGGTGTAATTCAGAAATGTGGCATTTTTGCAAAGTTAAGGCTGTGGTAAATTTGCGTTTTGGCTGGTTTCGATGAATAATCTTCGTCGTGCTCTGGACATCGGGCGCTTTGGGTAGGTCAATAAATTGACAAATAACAATTAAAAATAGGGGGATATTATGTTGCAGCGATTGGCGGCACTGGTTGTCGCTTTCTCTATTACACCGTGGGCATTAGTGCACGCGGAACCATTGAAACTTGAAACATATCTCGACATTGAGACGGTGGGTGATCCGCAAATATCACCGGATGGATCGCAGATTATTTACGTGCGCTCGCACATTGATAAGATGAATGACCGCAGGTCTGCCTCGATGTGGATTATGAATTCGGACGGTAGCAAAAATCGCCAGCTGATGGCAAAAGGCGGAAATGCCCGGTGGTCTCCGGACGGTTCGCGTATTGCCTTCATTTCGGCTGACGATGCCGGCAAGCCGCAGCTTTTTGTTCGTTGGATGGACAGCGAAGGAGCGATTAGCCAAATTACTTATGGCACCGAACGTCCGCGCGGCATTTTTTGGTCACCTGACAGTAAATCTATTGCCTTTATGTCACGAGTGCCGCGGCGCACCGACTTTACCGTTAAACTTCCCGGCAAACCGGTTGGCGCCAAATGGAAAGAAGATCCGCTGGTGGTTGAAGAGCTTCTATGGCATCAGGACCGTATCGGCCCTATGAATAATGGCTGGGATCATATTTTTGTTGTCACCGCAGACGGCGGCACCCCAAACCAGCTAACGGACGGCAATTGGCACGCCAATACGCGCCGCCTGGGCGCCATTCGGTCCGGCGCCAATCTTTCCTGGTCGCCAGATGGTAGCAAGATTGCGTTTGATGGTTTGGCCGAAGAAGATGACGGTCGCCGCTACACTGAAACCTACGTTTATACGGTTGACGTAAAAACAGGCGATATCAAGCAACTCACCGATAAATCAGTCGGAGCACAAGACCCTGTGTTTTCACCTAACGGCGAGATGGTTGCTTTTACCGGTTTCCACGAATCGGTTATGAGCTATCGCCACGTAAATATGTATGTTGTGAATACCGATGGTAGCGATCAACGCCGTGTTGTCAGTGATTTGGCTTCCGGCCCAAGCGGCTTGCGCTGGGCATCTAATTCACGCGGCATCTATTTCACGCTGGATAAAGAAGGTGACCGCAACGTTCACTATACTAACATGAGCGGCAAGGTGCGCGAGGTTACTACCGGTGATCAAAACATCTTTTTGTCGAACGTGTCCAACCGCGGCGTTGCTGTAGGCACGCAAACAGATGCAGATCACACGGCTGATGTGGTCAGGTTTGACCTGTCAGACGGTGATAATTTCGCTCGGGTAACCGATGTGAACGCGGACGTGTTTGCCGGGGTGGATAAGTCAGAAACCATTGAGTTTTGGTACGATTCGACTGAAGGCACCAAAGTGCAGGGCTGGGCCGTGTTGCCGCCAAACTTTGACAAGACAAAGAAATACCCACTGATCTTGTCAATTCACGGTGGACCGCATGCCATGTACCGCGAAACCTATAACTTTATGTTCCACCATTTTGCCGCTGAAGGTTATGTGGTGGTGTTTACCAATCCACGCGGGTCAACCGGTTACGGGGAGGAGTTTGCAGCAGCGATTGAAAATATCTACCCGGGACCTCGCGATTATGCAGACCTGATGGGCGGCGTTGATTATATGATCGACCAAGGTTATGTGGACCCGGACCGTACATTTGTTACCGGTTGTTCGGGTGGGGGTATCTTAACTGCCTGGACCATTACGCAAACAGACCGGTTTAAGGCCGCAGCATCACGCTGTGTGGTTTCTGACTGGGTTGGTATGGTTGGCACGTCAGATGTGACTGGCTGGATGATCAACTTCTTCGATAAGCCATTCTGGGAAGATCCAACACAGTGGTATGAGCATTCAGCGATTATGCATTCCGAGAATGTTAAAACGCCTACATTGTTCATGACCGGTGATGTTGACCGCCGTACACCAGACCAGCAGGCAAAACAAATGTATGCTGTGCTGAAGTATCTCGGCGTACCCACCAAGTTTATTTCGGTTAAGGGTGAATATCATGGCACCGGTTCGATACCGTCCAACTATTTGCGTCGGCAGCTGTACTTGATGAAATGGTTCAATATGTATGATCCGGCTCATGCAGGTGACTAACATCAGTTGCATATAAACAAGAAGCTCGGGGTTTTGCTCCGGGCTTTTTTAATGGCTCCGCCAGCAGTGCAAGAGCTTAAGTCTCAATATTCTTCCGATTCATACCGTATTCGGGTAATCTATAGTTCTTGGGAAAAGAGGGGACCATCATGTCACAGAAAATACTGGCGGTATTTGCCGCCTGCATATTCATATTTGCAGGGGGTGTAAATGCTGCCCCGCTACAACTTGAGACATATCTTGATATTGAGCGAGTGCTCGATCCGCGAATATCGCCGGACGGCAAGCATATTATTTTTACGCGCTCTCATATTGATAAAATGAAGGATCGCAATTCTGCTTCTGTCTGGATTATGAATTCAGATGGCAGCAAAGCGCGTCAATTAATGGGCAGAGGTGGGAATGTGCGTTGGTCACCAGATGGATCACGCATTGCCTTCATCGCGCCGGATGATGCAGGCAAGCCACAATTGTTCATTCGCTGGATGGATGCTGAAGGTGCAGTGAGCCAAGTGACACACGGCACAGAAAGGCCAAACGGCGTTTCCTGGTCACCAGACGGGCAGGACATCGCGTTTTTGTCCTCAGTGCCTCGCAAAACTGACTTCACCGTGAAACTACCGGGCAAGCCAGCAGGAGCGAAATGGCAAGACGACCCGCTTGTTGTTGAAGACCTTCTTTGGCAGCGGGACCGCGTTGGTCCAACAAACGGTAGCTGGAACCATATTTTTGTTGTGACGGCCGATGGTGGCACACCGCGCCAGCTTACTAATGGTAACTGGAATGCTAACAGAGGTCGTGGTGCTAATCTCTCTTGGACGCCGGATGGTAGTAAAATTGTTTTTGACGGCCTAGCCGAAGAAGATCCCGGCCAGCGGTTTAATGAATCCTACATCTACAGCGTTGATGTGGCGTCGAAGGAAATCAAGCAGTTGACCGATAACAGCATAGGCTCATCTAGCCCTGTTGTGTCGCCAGACGGCAAAATGATTGCATTCGTTGCCTACCACGAAACAATCATGAGTTATAAGCACTCTAACATGTATGTTGTTGGTATGGATGGCAGTGGTCAGCGCCGGGTTATTGGTGACTTGGCTGCAAGTCCGGGCGGGCTGCGCTGGGCATTTAATTCACGCGGCATCTATTTCGAGCTGGATAAAGAAGGTGACCGTAATATTCACTATACCAACCTAAACGGTAAGATACGTGATGTGACTGAGGGCGATCAAAACCTTCGCTTAACGAGCGTGTCGGATCGTGGCATTGCAGTTGGCCTCCAATCTGATGCCGATCATACACCTGATGTTGTACGTTTTGACCTGTCAGACGGTGATAATTTTGCAAAACTGACAAGTGTGAATGCTGACATCTTTGATGGTGTTGATAAATCAGAGACAATTGAGTTTTGGTACGATTCAACCGAAGGCACGAAAGTGCAGGGTTGGGCAGTGCTGCCACCAAACTTTGACAAATCAAAAAAATATCCACTGATTCTGTCAATTCACGGTGGGCCGCATGCCATGTACCGCGAAACCTATAACTTCATGTTCCATCACTTCGCGGCCCAAGGTTATGTGGTTCTGTTCACAAATCCGCGTGGTTCAACTGGCTACGGAGAAGATTTCGCGGCTGCGATTGAAGACATCTATCCTGGCCCGCGCGACTTTGCTGACTTGATGGGCGGCGTCGACTACATGATCGACCAGGGTTATGTTGATGCTGACCGAACGTTTGTAACAGGTTGTTCCGGCGGCGGTATTTTGACCGCATGGACAGTTACGCAAACAGACCGGTTTAAGGCCGCTGTCTCGCGCTGTGTGGTGTCTGACTGGATTGGTATGGTTGGTACAAGTGATTCGACAGGATGGATGCTTAACTTCTTTTCTAAGCCGTTCTGGGAAGACCCAACGCAGTGGTACGAGCATTCGGCAATTATGCACTCCGAGAATGTGAAAACACCAACGTTGTTCATGAGCGGTGACCGCGATATTCGCACGCCTGATCAACAGGCAAAGCAGATGTATGCTGTATTGAAATACCTTGGTGTGCCCACCAAGTTTCTTTCTACGAAGGGCGAGTATCACGGCAACGGTAGGGTGTTTCCGTCGAACTATTTGCGCCTGCAGCTTTATCAGAAAAAATGGTTTGATATGTATGACCCTGCTCATGCGGATGATTAGATCGATAGGATTGGATCAGTAGAAATAAAAAAGCCCGGAGCATTGCTCCGGGCTTTCTTTAATTGGCTCCGCCTGCTGGGCTCGAACCAGCGACAAGATGATTAACAGTCATCTGCTCTACCAACTGAGCTAAGGCGGATCAGTATCCAGAAGACCCTGTCCTCTGAGGTGGGGCTCTTTATACTCAAAAAAATGGTCCTGCCAAGCAGAATTTTACATTTTTTCGCGCGGTGACTGTGAACTGCAGCCAACCCATGCGAAACTGGCGTCCATATACCGGTTCAGGATGGCTTGGTG
>JAJFIU010000139.1 GCA_021774695.1 Alphaproteobacteria bacterium
ATCTCTTTGTCGATCGCTTTTAGATCGGCTTCCGTTAGTGAGCCTGCCTTCAAAATCATATCTTTCATACGGTCAATGGCGTCATGTTCGGCGCGCATTTTTTGCACTTCTTCCTTGGAGCGATATTTCGCAGGGTCCGACATCGAATGGCCGCGGTAACGGTAAGTTTCCATTTCCAAAATGATTGGGCCTTTACCGGACCGACAATGTTTAACCGCCTCGTCCATTGCGCCGCGCACAGCCAAAACATTCATGCCGTCCACATGGCGACCGGTGATATTGAAGCTCTCACCCCGCTTGTATAACTGAGGCTGCGAGCTGGCGCGGTTCACGCTGGTGCCCATGGCATATTGATTATTCTCTATGATAAAGATAACGGGCAGGTCCCATATCTCTGCCATGTTGAAGCTTTCGTATACCTGCCCCTGGTTGGCGGCACCGTCACCGAAATAGGCGACTGACACCAGATCGGTTTTCCTATACTTGTTGGCGAAACCCAAGCCGGTACCAAGCGCAACCTGCGCGCCTACAATGCCGTGCCCGCCGAAGAAACCTCGCTCTGGATCGAACATATGCATCGACCCGCCTTTGCCTTTCGACACACCGCCAGAGCGACCTGTAAGTTCCGCCATTACGGCTTTTGGATCTGTCCCTAGCGCCAGCATGTGGCCGTGCTCGCGGTATCCGGTGATAACTTTATCACCTTGTTTTAGTGCAGATTGCACGCCAACGGCGACTGCTTCCTGACCAATATACAAATGGCAAAAACCGCCAACCAGACCCATGCCATACATCTGACCGGCTTTTTCCTCAAAGCGACGGATCAATAACATCTGGCGGTAAAAATCTTCTAACTCGGCGCTGGTAGCTTTATAAATTGGGGATTTAGTCGTACGCTTTCGGGGCGACGCTGTCGCCTTGGCATTTGGTTTCTTTGTGGTCATGTCGGCCTTTCAGAAAAGGTCGCGGGGCATCAGGCCCCGGCTACTTAAGAACTGACCTAGAAATACCTTGGAATATTGTATTTTGCAATACGGTATAAAAGATTGAAATTAAAAGAAATTATCAGATTAACTTAGAATTGGTTAATTTCTATCGAAACTCTGTATCTATTTAATCAAGATAATCACTTCATCCGGGTGAGCAAACCCTAGCCGATTTCTCACTTGTTCCTCTAACATGTCGGGATCGACTGCATTTCCGGAAAGCGCTGCCGTTTTCATTACCATATAATCATGGTCTGCACGAACAGAGGCGGCAGTTTCGGTTAGTTCAAATTTCTGCAGCTGTAATGCCCGCAAAGCATGGATACTATTGTCGCCCTGAAAGGCATGGTAGGTGAAGTATGCTACCAAAAAAAGCGAGAAACCTGATAACCAGTTGCGCTTCAACCCGTGAATGATATGTCCGACTCGATCCATGATTCGAATCATTACAGCCCCGAGTCGAAAATGCAAGTTAAAACACCGCTATTTGTATGAAAAAACTAAGGCATTTAGTCGATAACACATTCGGTGAACCCAGCTAAAAGTTGGGATTAGTTAACCATTGCGCATTCGGACTAACCGAGACAACAAACTACCGCCATCCGTTGGGCGGGGGGCATGCGATTGCAACAGTGAACGAATTTCACGGAGTGCAGATCCGATGATTGGTGCACCGTAATACCCACCTGATTTTAGGTGTAATCTATATGATTCCGCTGTGTTCAGGATGTTTTCACTATAGTCCTGCCAGCTGACACCGCTGCGGGGCACCGCCCTCAGTTTTGCGTGCAACGTCATCATTGTGAAATTGTCTTGGGTGGCATCCGGATCACCAGACCCGGTTATCCGCTTGTTCTGTCTAACCGAATAATCGAACAAGGCATCAAGAAAATCCTGTGCGTGCTTGTCAATATCTGCTCTTAAAAACATGCCTTTGGTTTTATCGTGGTTACATGGCCGAAATATGGCCTACCGTAAAAAACCGCGCTACAAAAGCATTACAGTTTTTGGTGCGCGTCTATTTAAGAATGCTGGTACCGGCGTAAACGGCGGTTGCGCCCAGCTGTTCTTCGATGCGCATAAGTTGGTTATATTTCGCTAACCGGTCCGACCGTGCCAGCGAGCCGGTTTTGATCTGGCCACAATTGAGCGCCACGGCAAGGTCGGCGATTGTTGCATCTTCGGTTTCGCCGGACCGGTGTGACATCACCGATGTGTAGCGGGCGCGGTGAGCCATATCTACGGCCTGCATCGTTTCAGAAAGCGTGCCTATCTGGTTAACTTTAACCAGGATGGAGTTAGCCACCCCCTGCTCTATGCCGTCTGCCAGTCGTGCTGGGTTGGTAACAAACAAATCATCACCCACAAGCTGGCATTTGTCGCCGACAGCGTCGGTGAGAGCTTTCCACCCAGCCCAATCGTCTTCGTCCATGCCATCTTCAATGGAAATGATAGGATAACGCGCAACTAAATCCGCCCAATAATCAACCATGTCGGCGCTGGAAAGTTTTTTGCCTTCGCCTTTCAAGTGATAAACGCCGTTTTCGTAAAATTCAGATGCTGCGGCGTCAATGGCCAAGTAAACATCCTCGCCAGCTTTATAGCCTGCGCTTTCAATCGAGGTCATGATGAATTTAATAGCGTCTTCGCTGCCTGCCAAATTGGGCGCAAAGCCGCCTTCATCACCAACAGCGGTGTTATGGCCAGCCGCTTTTAGTTTGTCTTTGAGCTCATGGAAAATTTCAGCACCAATACGAATAGCATCAGAGCAGCTTCCGGCTTTAACCGGCATAATCATGAACTCTTGTACATCAATCGGATTATCAGCATGCTCGCCGCCGTTGATGATATTCATCATTGGCACGGGTAGTACATGAGCATGGGCACCGCCGATGTAGCGGTAAAGTGGCACACCCAAGCTGTCTGCACTGGCTTTGGCGATGGCCATAGAAACACCGAGAATAGCGTTTGCACCCAGTCGGCTTTTATTGTCCGTGCCGTCAAGGTCCCGCATAATCTGGTCGATCGCTAGCTGTTCTTCGCTGTCCAGGCCGACCAATGCGTCAAACAGTTCGCCGTTAACCGCATCAACCGCTTTGAGCACGCCTTTACCGCGATAGCGAGCACCACCATCCCTTAGCTCAACTGCTTCGTACGCGCCTGTGGAAGCTCCTGAGGGTACAGCCGCCCTGCCAAACGCACCGTCTTCGAGAAAAACATCTACTTCAACGGTTGGATTGCCCCGACTATCGAGAATTTCGCGGCCAATGATATCAATAATTGCGGTCATTTGGTGGTTTCCTACTTTGGTGGCTTGGCGGTGTGGATTAGCGAGTAGATATTGAAGATTTCATAACCTGTTCGCGTTTGCCCTGCAAGGACTACCACTTGATTGCAGCTCAATAAAATGTTCATCATGGATCATAACATTCACAATATTATTCAAAGGGGTGCGCCGTGCCGAATAAATCGAAATTGTTGTTTGTGGTCGGGATGGCGGTAGTGCTGGCACAAAATGTATATTCGCAGGAGCAAAATAACGGATATGTCGCATCTTTTCTTCAGCAAAATGAATTACGCATACTCAATGACTTCAAAGATTTTTTGTCCATTCCCAACACAGCAGCAAAAGCCGGCGATCAGCAAAAGAATGCCGAATGGATTGTTGATTACATCGGGCGGCGTGGGTTCACCTCTCAGATTGTAAGAGCGGGCGGTGCGCCCTATGTGATCGCCGAAAAGATGGTGCCGGGTGCCATAAAAACTGTTCTGTTTTATGTTCACTTTGATGGTCAGCCCGTAATTCCTGAGAACTGGGCGAACCCGCCTTTTGAACCAACTCTACGTGCGGGCACTGTGGAAGCCAATTCGCCGATTATACCATGGCCTGCGGAGGGCACGGAAATTGACCCAAAATGGCGGTTGTTTGCCCGGTCTGCCGGCGATGACAAAGCGCCTATTATAGGTCTGATGGCTGCTCTTGATGCTATGTCTGCCGCAGGAGTTTCTCCGTCGATCAATATAAAATTAATTTTGGACGGAGAAGAGGAAAAAGGTAGTCCGACCCTAGAAGGCATTTTAAAGACATACGATGGTCAATTACAAAGCGATTTGATCCTATTTTGCGACGCACCCTTACACCAAAGTGGCCGACGACAACTGGTTTACGGTATGCGTGGTTCGATGACATTGGAGCTTACAACATACGGCCCGGCGCGGCCACTGCACAGCGGGCATTATGGCAATTGGGCACCAAACCCAACCGATACAATGATCCGTGCGCTCGCCAGCCTAAAAAATGAAGATGGCAGCATCGCAGTCAAAGGCTACTATGATGATGTTCCTAAGCCATCTGAGGCCGAACGAGCGGCAATAGCGCGTATTCCGTCAATAGACGTGCAGCTTCAGGACGAACTTGCGCTGGCTTCTCGTGAGCGTACAGATAAGCGGATCGAAGAGTTGGTTATGGAACCGGCAATCGTTGTTAAAGGTTTTCAAGCAGGCGGTGTGGGCAGTAAATCTCGAAACATTATTCAACCCACGGCAAAAGCATCTTTGAACCTTAGGCTGGTTAAAAATCAGACCCCAAAGGGTGTTGAGCGAAAACTTGAGGCACACTTTCGTGCCGCTGGATATCATGTTGTAAACGCTGAACCTACACTGGAGGATCGACGTAAATTTGCAAAGATATTGAATATGGATTGGCGTCATGGTGGCTACGGTGCGTTTAAGACACCTCTGGACAGTGCAGAATCAGAAAAATTGGTCAGTATATTGAATGCAATAGACGGCAAACCAACCATGCAAACCCCTACCCTCGGCGGCAGTTTGCCGATCGTGTTGTTTGAAGAAAACTTGAGCGCTCCTATCATCGTGTTACCGATTGCCAATCATGATAATAATCAGCACGGGCGAAACGAAAATATCAGGCTTCAAAACCTGTGGGATGCCATCGGAATTTATGCGGCTGTGATCGAAAAGTACGGATCGGAATGATTTATCTGGCCGCAACTGCTGAAATCAGCTGATAATTATCTTCTAGCGTATAATATAGGTTGCGAACCCTATTGATCTGAGTTGGCTGCAGAGTATTACCCATGCCTTTTATCATTAGTTCAATCTTTGATCTGAGGTCGGCAAGATTGATACGTTTTTCATCCGCCTCGGGCTCGTAAAGTATGCGAATTTCTGCTTCGCTTATCAGGGCGTCAAGTCTTGGCAATGTCCACATTGAAAACCCCTCGGAGAAACGCCGCATATCAAGCAGGTTATCGCGCAGGCGCCTCCACTCCATCTGTTGACCAAGCGCGCGTAGTTCATGCAGGCGGAGCTGTAGCTGCAGGGATTTGGTGTCACGGTCTTTCGCGAAGGCATAGGTGCGGGCTGCAGAAAAATACTGAGTGGCTGCGCGGATATCGCCAATTTTTGCTGTGGCATTTGCCGCCTGAATGTTCAAGTTAAGCCTGCGGCCCATTGTCAAATTGTTTGGTTGAAGCTTGAGAGCCAGTTGCCATGCCTGTGCTACTCGCGATTTGTCGTTGCGACTTGTCGCTGATTTTGCCCGAATAAGAGCCAGATCACGAGCTAGATCGTTATTAACTCCGTGATAATAAACAAGATCCGTAAACGCTCTCTCAATGGCACGGTCGGCATTAAATAGTTTTTTGTTGTCGTTGCTGTTGCGGTATTCCAACGTAATACGTGATGCGTAATCGAGCGCTGCCGCAGCTCTTTCCAGCCGGTCAGCAAAAGCACCTGGTGAAAAAAATACCACCAAAAGGGCTGTGGCTAGTATTGATCTAAATCGCATAACGTCCTCGCTTTGAAATTCAAACTACAACAGCGTTAAATAGGCAAACTTTGCAGTTAGCCCGCAGCTATATAACCCGAATGCAAAAAAGGGGCCGAATGCGCCCATTTTAACGAGCAATTATGAATTTTAGTTAAACGAGGCGGCTTTGCTCTACTGCAGCTTCGACAAAACTGGCGAACAAAGGATGCGGTTCAAAGGGTTTAGATTTGAGTTCAGGGTGATACTGAACGCCGATAAACCAGGGATGGTCTGGAATTTCGATAATTTCCGGCAGTTCGCCGTCTGGCGACATGCCGGAAAATAAAACGCCCGACTCCTCCAGTTTCTTCACATAACCCACATTGACCTCATACCGGTGACGGTGACGCTCGGAAATTTCGGTTTTCCCGTAAATTCCCGCAACGCGGGAGCCTTCCTTGAGGACAGCATCATATGCACCAAGCCTCATGGTGCCGCCCAGGTCAGTTTTTTCCGTGCGTTTTTCAACACTACCGTCGGAGCGCACCCATTCAGTGATAAGGCCGACAACCGGGTTATTGTGTTCTTCAAACTCGGTTGAGCCAGCGTCGTTAAAACCTGCTAAATTGCGTGCGGCCTCAACGGTGGCCATTTGCATGCCAAGGCAAATGCCAAAATAAGGTACATTGCGTTCACGTGCGAAACGCGCGGCAGCAATTTTGCCTTCGGTTCCGCGCTTGCCAAAGCCGCCGGGCACCAATATCGCATGAACATTTTCAAGCTGGGTTATGGCGTCTTCCTGCTCGAAAACCTCTGATTCTATCCACTTGATGTTTACTTTGACGCGGTTGGCTATGCCGCCGTGAACTAGCGCTTCGTTAAGCGATTTATAGGCGTCTTTTAGGCCTGTGTATTTGCCCACCACAGCGATGGTTACTTCGCCTTCCGGGTTCTCAATACGGTCGGTAATGTCTTCCCACCGCGACAAGTTTGGAGACTGCGAATGGGCAAGGCCAAAGGCTTTCAATACCTCAGTGTCCAGGCCCTCATTATGGTAACTGACCGGAACGGCATAAATAGAAGAAC